>JAICXR010000111.1 GCA_025980355.1 Chloroflexota bacterium
CGCGGCCACCATGCCGAGGGCCGTCGTTGGCTGGACGCGCTGCTGACGGCGACGGCGACTGTGGCGGGCGAGGAGCGCGCGCCGCGGGCGGAGCGGGCGCGCGCGCAGCGCGAGGGCGGCGTGCTGGCGGCGGACCAGAGCGACGCCGCACGAGCGGACACGCTGCTAGAGGAGAGTCTGACGCTGTATCGCGCGCTCGGCGATCGGGCCGGTGAGGGCACGGTGCTGCAGTGGCTGGGCTGGCTATCGGTACGCCGGGGCGACTTCGAGAGGGGCCTGACTCGCTTGGAGCAGAGCCTGGCCCTTTTCCGGGCGCTGGATGCTCGGGGCGAGATCGGCAACGTCCTCCGACGCCTGGGCGGGTTGGCGTCCGAGATGGGCGACTATGCGCGGGCCGCGGCGTGCTACGAGGAGAGCCAGGCGCTGTTCGAGCAGCTCGGCGACCGTCACGCCGTCGGCTGGTTGCTGAGCCAGCAGGGGCGGTTAGCACAGGACCGGGGGCAATACGAGCGGGCGCAGGCGCTGCTGGAGGGCAGCCTTGCCCACGCCCGCGAACTCCGAGACAAGCTGACGACCGGCTGGGACCTGAGTACCCTCGGCAACCTGTCCCGCATCCAGGGCGACTACCAAGGTGCGCGGGGACTGCTCGCCGAGAGCCTCGCCATTATGGAGGAGCTGGATGACCGGATTGGCCGGGGGAGCGTGATCCAGCACATGGGCCACCTGGCCGTGGCGCAAGGCGACTACGCGCGGGCCGCGGCCCACTATGCGACCAGCCTGGCCCTCTACCGAACGGTGGAAGCCGAAACCTTGATTGGCGTCGTCACCGGCGACCTGGGCAACCTGGCCCGCCTGCGCGGCGACCTGGCGGGGGCGCGGGCGCGGTGGCGGGAGGCGCTGGCCGTCGTGCGCCGGTTTACCAAGAACCGGTGGGCGGCCGGTTGGGCGCTGGCGAACGTCGGCGTCCTGCTGGAGCGGCAAGGCGACCACGCATCGGCGGCACGGCTGATCGGCGCGGCCGCTGCGACCCACGCCGTCTTCTGGACCTCCATCGATCCCGACGAGCGCGAAGACTGCGAGGCCGCCCTGGCGGCGGCGCGCACCACGTTGGGCGACGCTGCCTTCGGCGCGGCCTGGGCGGAGGGGCAGGCCCTCAGCGTCGAAGCGGCGCTGACCCTGGCCCTGGAGCGGCTAGGACGAGAGCTCCCTCCCAGCGACCGCTAAGGTCCCCACGTCCCCGGTCTCGCCATCCACCACCCGCACGACGTGATTATTCGTGTCCGCCACGTACACCTTGCCCCGCGCCGCCGATACGCCGCTCGGCTCGCGGAACTCAGCGTCGAGCGCCGGGCCGTCGCGGTAGCCGGGGACGCCGCTCCCGCTCCAGGCTGACACCTCGCGCGTCTCGGGCCGGAGACGCTTGAGGCGGTGGTTATAGGTGTCGGCAATCAGCAGGCGGTCGGGCAGGGCGCACAGGCCAAGCGGGTGTTGAAGGCGGACGGCATCCCCGGTGCCATCCACGTCACCGAACTCGAAGAGGCCCAGGCCGACGACGGTCGTCACCTGATTGCCCTGCAACTCGACGCTGCGAATGCCGCTGGCCTCGCTATCCGCCACGTAGAGCGTGTCGCCGAGCAGCGTCAGTCCGCTGGGCTGGGCAAACTGGGCCTGCGCCAGGGTGCCGTCCAGCAGATTCTCCGCGCCGCTGCCGGCGAAGTCGCGGAGGTTGCCGGAACGGAGGTCGAGCTGCCAGATCTGGTGGGTGCCGGCCATGGCGATGAAGAGGCGGTCGCCATGCACCGCCAGATCCCAGGGCGAGCTGAGGGCGATGGTCCGCCCGACGCCGTCGGGATGGCGCTCATGCCCTTGGTCGCCGGTCCCGGCCAGGGTAGTGACTTCCCGACGCTCCAGGGAGACGGCGCGGAGCGCATGGTTCTCGGTGTCGGCCACCAGCAGGGTGTCGCCGTAGAGCGCCATCCCCTGCGGTGCGTTGAATTTCGCCGTGCCCGCCGGGCCGTCGACCAGGCCGGCGCTGCCATTGCCGATGACCTGCTGCACCCTTCCCGCCAGGTCGGTCACCAGGATCCGGTGGTGGCCGGAGTCGGCCACGAAGAGCCGGCTTCCGGCGGCGTCCGCCAGCACCTTGCCGGGGAACAGCAGCGGCCCGGTCGGCATCGGCTCGGGACGGAAGTGGAGCGGCCGGCGGTCCAGCAGGCCGGCGGCGTCGAAGGTGCCGACCATCTCCGCGAGCAGGCCGTCGAAGGCTTCAAAGGAGAACTCGCCCTCGTGCTTGCCGATCACCTTGCCGGCCGGGTCGATGAACATCAGGGTCGGCCAGGCGCGAACCGCGTAGGCCTGCCAGAGGCGGAACTCGCTGTCATTGACCACGGGATGTTCGATCCCGTAGCGCAAAATGGCGTCGCGCACCGCCGCTGTCGCTTGCTCGGCCCGGAACTTGGCGGAGTGGATGCCGACCACCTGGAGGACATCGCCATATTTGCGTTCGAGCTTCCGCAACTGCGGAAGGATATGCATGCAATTAATTCAACAGAAGGTCCAGAAGTCCAGCAGCACGATCTTGCCGCGCAACTCTCGCAGCGTCACCGGACGATCGGTGTTGAGCCAGTCCAGCCCGGCTGGGAATTCCGGGGCGTGGACGGTGCCGGCAAAACGGTCCATCGGAACGGCGACTCCTTCCCTAGAGGATCAACATGGCATCGCCGAAGCTGTAGAAGCGGTAGCCCGCCTCCACCGCCTCGGCGTAGGCGGCCAGGACATGCTCCCGTCCCGCCAGCGCGCTCACCAGCATCAGCAGCGTCGAGCGCGGCAGGTGGAAGTTGGTCAGCAGCCCGTCGACCGCCTGGAAATGATAGCCGGGCCGGATGAACAGCGCCGTCTCCCGGCTGCCCGGCTGGATCGTTCCCGTCTGGGCTGCCGACTCCAACGCCCGGCAGGCCGTGGTGCCGATGGCGATGACGCGCCGTCCCGCCTTCCGGGCGACGTTGAGACGAGCCGCCGTCTCCGGCGGGAGGGTATACCATTCGCTATGCATCCGATGGTCGTCCACCGCCTCCGTCCGCACCGGCAGGAAGGTGCCGAGGCCGACGTGCAAGGTGAGGCGTTCCACGGCGATGCCGCGCGCTTCCAGCGCCGCCAACACGCGCGGCGTGAAATGCAGACCGGCGGTTGGGGCAGCGATGGAGCCTTCCGGGGCGGCGTAAATCGTCTGGTACCGCCCCGGGTCGGCCAGGCGGCGGTGGATATAGGGGGGGGTGGGCAGTTCGCCCAGTTCGGCGAGCGCCGCCGCAACCTCGCCGGAGTCCGTCTCCAGGCGGACGGTGCGCAAGCCGTCGTCGGCCACCGCCAGCGCCTCAATCGTCAGCCGCAGTCCGTCCCGCGCCACGACCACCCGCCCGCCCGGCGGCAAGCCGGGACGGGTCATGGCCAACCACTCGCCCTCCGCCAGCGGGCGCACCAACAGAACCTCCGCCTGCCCGCCGGTCGTCTTGCGGCCGTGCAGCCGCGCCGGAATGACTTTGGAGTCGTTGACCACCAGCACGTCGTCGGGCCGCAGGAGGTCCGGCAGTTCCCGGAAGCGGTGATGGGCGATCCCACCGGTCCGGCGATCCAGCAGCAGGAGGCGGGAGGCGTCCCGCTCCGGCAACGGCTCCTGGGCGATGCGGTCGGGGGGCAGCTCGTAGTCGAAATCGCTCACCTGCATGGGGCACAGGCTACCACGAACGACGGCGGCCGGGGTCCAGGAGATTCAGCGCCCGGTCGCTCCACCGCCACGCATATGCCGGCCACGATTTGCGCAACGCCCCCAACCGTCTTAGACTGCATGGGACAATTGCAGAGTGTGTTCCGCAGGGGGAGCGAGTAGCTGAGAGGCGGTATCAAGACCACCAACCCCTGGAACCTGATCTCGTCAGAACGAGCGTAGGGAATGCGGAAAGCGCCACTCGGTACGGTGACACGATGCTGCGTGGTGCGCCTTACTGCCTGAGGCAAGCCGGGCCGCGGCTTGTCCCTGTCGGCGGCATTCCCTCCCGTTCCCGGATCGCAGGAGATGGAGGGTACCGACATGCAGGCGACGGCAGTCACATCCCGGAAGTGGTCGACCCGCGACATCGTGGTCACGGCGGCGCTCGCCGTGGCCAGCGGGATCGCCTTCATCGCCTTCGACTGGTTCTGGTCGCTTGCCCAGGCGGTCGGCGGCAACTTCGTGGGCAATGCCCTCGCCGGCTTCTGGCTGATTGGCGGCCTCCTCGTCCCGTATATCGTCCGCAAACCTGGCTCGGCCCTTTTCGGCGAGCTGGTGGCCGCCCTGGTGGAGAGTTCCTTCAACCCCTGGGGCGCCACCGTCATCCTGTCCGGCTTGCTGGAAGGGTTGGGCAGCGAAGCGGTCTTCCTGGCCACCGGCTACCGCCGCTTCAGCGCCGCGTGGATGGCGGCGGCGGGGGCGATCGGCGCCGCCTTCTTCTTCGTCACGCAGCCGCTCTGGACCCAGGGCTATTACAAGCTCAGCCTCCCGATTATCATCGCCTACTTTGTCCTCCGGACGATCAGCGGCGCCGTCCTCGCCGGTTTGCTCGGCAAGGGCGTGGCCGACGCCCTCGTGCCGACCGGCGTGCTCGACGGCTTCGCCATCGCCCGGGGCCGAGTGCGCGAGATTTAGCGCGGGCAGGGAATATGACCGCGGCAATTGCGATCGAGCACCTAAGCTTCCGCTATGCCGGGCGCAAGCGGCCGTGCCTGCGAGACGTGTCCTGTGCGATCGCGCCGGGCGAAACGGTCCTCATCCTCGGCCCGAGCGGCTGTGGCAAGAGTACGCTCGCCCAATGCCTGAACGGCCTGATACCGCACGTGATCGAAGGCGAGCTGAGCGGGGCCGTCCGCATCGCCGGCCGCGACACCCGCGACAGTCCCCTCGCCACGACCACCCGTGAGGTGGGCCTGCTCTTTCAGGACCCGGACACGCAGTTCTGCATGCTGCGTGTCGACGACGAGATCGCCTTCGGCCTGGAGAATCTCGGCGTGCCCCGCTCGGCAATGGCCGGTCGGATCGCGGCGGCGCTGCAGCAGGCGGGACTGGATTGTCCCCTTTCGACGCGGATCACCGCGCTATCCGGCGGCAACAAACAGCGGCTGGCCATCGCCTGCGTCCTCGCCCTGGAGCCACGGGTCCTGATCTTCGACGAGCCGACGTCGCACCTCGACCCGTGGAGTGCGCAGCGCGTCGCAACCATGATCGCCCAGTTGAAGGCGCAAGGCGACCATACGGTGATCCTGATCGAGCACCGGCTGGACCACCTCATGGACCTGGTAGATCGTGTTCTGCTGTTCGGGCCGGCGGGAACGATCCTGGCCGACGGCACACCGCGCCAGGTGCTCCAGGAGCAGGCGGACGTGCTCGATGAACTCGGCATCTGGATTCCCCAGGTGAGCGAACTGGCGCGCACGTTGCAAAGTCGTGGCCTCACCATCAATCCATACCCGCTCACCCTAGCGGACGCCACGGTGGCGCTCCGTCCGCTGATTGAGCGGGGCCGCAACGAATGGGGACCTGGCCGCGACTGCGGGCGATCGAGCATGGCCGCGACTGCGGTCTGCGGCCCCCCCCCCACCCCCGCCGTGGCGATTAGCGGCCTCTCCTACCGCTACGAGCACGGGCCGGACGTCCTCCACGACATCCGCCTAGGCATCCCGGCGGGCGATTTCGTGGCGATTGTCGGTCCGAATGGCGCCGGGAAGTCGACGCTCGCCCAGCACATCGCCGGCATCCTGCGCCCGCCGCGCGGCACGCTATTCCTCGGTGGGCGCGATATCCGAGACCTCCGGCCGGCGCAGATCGCCGCCTATGCCGGCTATGTCTTCCAGAACCCGGAGCACCAATTTGTCACCGGCTCGGTCTTCGACGAGCTGGCCTTCGGCCTGCGGCTGCGCAAGCTGCCGGAGCCGGAGATACGGCAGAAGGTTGAGGCCATGCTTGGAGATTTCGGTCTCCTCCCACTGCAAGCGGCCAACCCATTTCGGCTCAGCCATGGCGAGAAGCGCCGGCTGAGCGTCGCCACGATGTTGATCCTCGGCCAGGAGCTGCTGGTGCTGGACGAACCGACGATCGGCCAGGATCGCCGCAACGCCGTGCTGCTCCTGGCGATCTGCGAAGAACTCCATCGAGCCGGGAAGACCATTGTCATGATCACCCACGACATGCGGCTGGTCGCCGAGCACGCCAGAACTGTCGTGGTGCTGGTGGATGGGGCCGTGGTGTTCGCCGGCCCACCGGCCGACCTCTTTGCCGACGCCGCCTTGCTGTCCCGCGCGCACCTGCAGCCGCCGCCGATGCTGGAGCTGAGCCGGCGCCTGTTCGGCGCCCCTTGCCCGGTGTCGCCGTCCGTCACCGCCGGCTGCCTGCCTTCCACGATCGAGGCGCTCACCGATGCCTTGACCCCGAGCTTGGCGGACATCGGACGATGAAGATCTTCCTCTATCTGGAAGGCGACTCCTTCCTGCACCGGCTCAATCCACTGACCAAGCTCGTCTTCGTGGGCGTGGTCATGCTCGCCCTCACCCTGATCGTCGATCCGGTCACCCCGCTGATCGTCACGTTCCTGGTGTTGCTGACCATGACCACGCTGGGCGGCATCCCCCTGGCGGCGCTGCTGCGGACCCTACGCCTGTTTCTGGTGGTGGCCTTCGGCCTGTTCTGGACCACCGCCTTCTTTTAAGCCCCGGCGACGGGATCGGCGGTGCATACCCTGCTGCGCGTGGGCCCGGCCGCGCTCACCGACCTGGGGGCGGCCTATGGCGCGTCCATCACCTTCCGCATCCTGGCGATCTTCGCGGCCTCGCTCCTCTTCACCTTCACCACCGATCCCACCGCGCTGCTCCAGGCGCTCATCCAGCAATGGCGTCTGAACCACCGCTTCGGCTACGGCGTGCTGACCGCCTACCGTTTCGTCCCGCTCTTTGAGAGCCAGCTCGCCAGTATTCGCGCCGCCCACCGCGTGCGCGGCGTGCCGGAGGGCGGCGGCCTGGTCGCCCGCTACCGGCGGTTGACCGGCTACCTGGTGCCGCTACTGGCCGGCGGCGTGCGCCAGGCGGAGCGCGTGGCCGTGGCGATGGACGCCCGCGGCTTCGGCGCCTACCCGACGCGGACGTTCTATCGGCGGGCCGCGTTCCGTGGCGGCGACCGGGCGTTCGCAGCGGGGGCAGTCGTCGTCTTCGTCGGCATGCTGCTCGGCCTGCATGCCCTCGGCTGGTTGGGGCAGGTGATGCCACCATTTCTCGTTCAGGAAGGGGCGTGAAGCCGAATGGAGCGTACAACCCGGCGCTGGGTGGCCATCCTCACCGTTGTCGTCGCCGTCTATGTCGTGTTACTGCTCGGCCACTGGGTGCTGGGCGTCACCATTCTGCCCTGGTAGGAGGCAAGTATGAGCGTTGTCACGTCGATCCGTCCCTCGGAGCGCCTGCGAGCGGCGGCGCTGCCCGTCTGGCAGCGGATCATCGAACACCCGTATATCCGGGAGTTGAAGGCGGGCACGCTGCCCCTGGAGACCTTCCGCGGCTATGTCCAGCAGGACTGGCTCTACTTGCAGGAGTTCATGCGCACGGTGGCGGTCATCGCCAGTCGCTGCCCGGACGCCCAGCAAGTGAAGTTCCTGCTGACCTGGGCCGAGCCGCTGGTGAACATGGAATACCATTTCCACAGGAAGCATGCGGCGCAACTGGGCCTCGACTTCGACCACATCACCTGGGAGATGAACGAGGCGAACTGGGCCTACACCCGGCACATGCTGGCGGCCGCCCACACCGGCAGCACGGCGGAGGCGCTGGCGGCCCTCCTGCCCTGCCCCTGTGTCTATTCCTATGTCGGCCAGAAACTGATCGAAGGCGCCCCCTCGCCGGAGCCGATGTACGCCGATTGGATCGAATTCTACGCCCCCGGCCACGTCGACGATGCGGGAACGGTACCGCCGGCCCTGCGCGCGCGCGACCGGCGAATCGAGGCGATGCAGGAGCTCTACGACCAGACCGCCGCGACGGCCGATGCCGCGACCCTAGCCCGCTGCGAGCGCAACTACCTCATCAGCAGCCGCTATGAGTGGTGGTTCTGGGACACGGCGTACCGGCGGGCGACCTGGCCGGTTTGAAGCTTAAGTGGCCTCATCGACCCCGCAGAGCGGTAATGCCGTGCCTCTCCAGTACCGATCATCGCGGACAACGGCGTTGGTTCGTTGACGATCAGCGGATGAACTCGTCTTGGACCAGAATGGCTGAGGATGCCAGAGCAGGACGATGGCAATCAGCAGACCACTGCACAGCAACAGAACGGGCCAGGACATGTCCACCGCCCCCTTGACGGCGACGCCCAGTTGTTCTAGCATTCGCACAAAGCGCGGCGGTCCGTCGCTTGGTGGGCATGGGCGGCGCATGGCGCGCCATGGCATGCCGGGAAGAAGGAGTTCAACGTGCCCGAAGCTCGTGCCGGGACCACGCGCGTGGCGCTCATCGGCGCCGGGGCGATGGCCAATCGTTACCACTATCCGTCGCTGGCGACCTTCCCCGATGTGGAACTGGTGGCGATCTGCGACCTGCTGGAGGACAAAGCGCGGCAGACGGCGGCCCGGCTCGGCATCCCGGGCGAGCGCGTCTACAGCGACTACCGGCGGATGCTGAGCGACGTCCAACCGCAG
>JAICXR010000129.1 GCA_025980355.1 Chloroflexota bacterium
CGCCCGGAGTTGAATGCGGTGTCCTGCCAGAGGCGGCGACGAGACGCCTGCAGGTAGGCATGGTAGGCAACCGTGCCGACCAGGGCAACACACACGGCGATCGGCACGGGGAAAAGGAGCGTCGCCGCGAATAAGGGGGCGGTGCCAACGTGGATTTTGGTCATCGGCGACAACGTCAGGGGCATCGCCCCGGCCAAGGCGATAAAGACGATGAGCGCGAGCGCCACCATCACGCCCTGGCGGTCGGTGGCCACCACCACCGGGTGCAGCCAGAGCCCGGCGACAACGGCTGCTACCGCCAACAGCCAGACGCCACAAACAAACCAATAGAAGCGTCCCGGCAGGCGTGGTACTGTCTTCATCCGCCCCCCCGACCCGTTATTACTCTACGGTATCACACGCGCACGGAAATAGCGAACGGCCGCCCGTTCGCGTGACGCCAAAGGCCTCAAGGTCACTACTGGACGGGAACTTCTACCTGCAGGCGAGCCAAACCGTTCGCCGGAGCCGACGCCGTCTTCACTGATCCATCGGGAAGCGTTACCTGGATGTAAAAACTGTCGCCGGTCACACGGGAAGGCACGAAAGCGTCGATCTCCACGGTTTCCTCGCCGCCGTTGGCGTTACCGGGGAGGACGTCGAGCGCCGAGACGATGGTGTTCGGTCGCGATCCACGCCAGGCGGCGACATCGGTCGAGATATGGCCGTCGCGGGGCCCGAGCAACGTCACGACAATCGGCGTCCCGGACGGGATCGCTCCGGCATCCAGGAGGCTCGGATCGTGGGTGTACAGCCCGACCTGAATGTTGGTTCCGTCAACATTGACCGCCGGATCAATGACGCAGAGGTCCACCGCCGCCGCGGGCGCCGCGGCAATGACCACGAGCGCGCTCGCCGCGAGCACAGAGCCGATTAGTTTACGCAATACATCGCTCCTCGTAAATTTCATGCGCGATTGGTAGCGCATTAGTACGCTGCAGCATAGGACAATTGGATGTAAATTACTAGTGGCAGCAAAGCAGGCAACAAGAAATGGGAAGATTTTGCTACGCAAGAATAGTACTATTGACGGCCGGAGTCGGTGATCGACCGGCCGGCGACGGGTCTGTCCGCTCTCGGCGGAGCCTCGGGAGCCTGGTCGATCGCGCGAGCCGCCGGGATACGACAATGGCGAGAGAGTCGGTACTCGCTCGCCATTCGGCCGCGCAGCGCCGTTGCGACGCCGGCCTGGAATTGTTACAGCGCGCCGCCAGTTCCCGATGGAGACCAACGGAGCAACCGAATTGCGTGCAGTATACTGCCAGGATGCATTGAGTGAAGCGAGACGAGCGCACCGATCCGAGCGCGTCGCGCTCGGGACGAGTCTGAAGCGAAGGAGGCCTACGACGCCGGAGATACGAACGATCGGTGATGTCGACGAAGCCTGGCTTTCCGGGCAGCGCTTCGAACGCCAACGGGCCGGGGCGGCGACGATCGCCGGAGTGTTGGTGCGCGACCTCACGGTCCATCTGGACGGACGTGGCAGCCTGACCGAACTGTGGAGCGCCAACTGGCTGCCGCAAGGCATCGTCCGTACCGAACACGCCTATCAAAGCGTGACGGAGTATGGCGTCGTCAAATGCTGGCATCTCCATGCCGTTCATACCGATCAGTTCGTCATCACGCGCGGCAAGGCGCAGGTGTCGCTGGTCGACCTGCGGCACGACTCGCCGACGTTCCGCCATGTCAACGCGCTCTTCGCCGGCTTCGACCGCCCGCGGCTGATCCAGATCCCGCCCGGCGTGATGCACGGCTGGAAGGCGCTCCTTCCGCCGGAGCTGATCGTGACGAATTTTCAGTCCCACCCCTACGACCCGGCCGACGAGTTCAAGTTCGCTTGGAACTGCGTCCTGGAAGACCTGTGGGAGCCGCGCAACGGCTAGCGCGCTCACCCCGGCCGGAGGGCCCGTCGCAAGCGGCGCTGCAGGCAGGCAAGAAGCACCATCCCGTAGCTGATCAGTAACACGGCGAACTCCTCGATCACCGGGCCGCGTCCGGCTATCGCCGCCGTTGCCACCGTTGCGACGGTCCCAGCCAGCAGCGCCGGCCCGTAGGTATGCAGGAATGCGGGCCGGCCGAAGACGACGCGCCGGGCGGCAAGCCCGGCGGCAATCAGCGCCGCGAGCACGCCGGCGTCTACGGCGACGGCGGTCCCGATGCCACCCCACCGGGCGAGCAGCGCGGCAAGGACCGGCAAGAAAACGGCGAGCTGGAGGAGCTTGGCCCGGGCAACGGCGCCGGCCATCCCCTCCGCGAACAGGAGCTGGCGCAGATGCTCGAAGAGCGGTGCCAGCAGGGCGTAGCCGGCGAAGGCCCGCAGCATGGGCGCCGCGCCGAGCCATTGGACGCCGAACAGCAGGCGGATGAGCGGCTCCGGCAACAGCAGCAACATCAGGAAGAACGGGACCAGCGCGTACAGGCCACCGGACTGGATGGTGTGAAAGGCGGCGGAACGGCGGCCGGCATCGGCGCGCAAGCGGGCATAGGCAGGCAGCGCCACCTGGCTGAGCGCCGGCTGGCTGACCCGCAACGCCACGTTCGCCAGCTTGTACGCCTCCTCGTAAAAGGCGAGCTCGCGCGTCCCCCAGACCACTCCCAGCAGCGCGCTGTCCAGCTTATGCGTAGCGAGCTCGCCGGACTGGCTCAGCAACACCGCCAACCCGAAACGACCCATGCGGGACGCGACCAGCGGCTGCCACTGGGGCCGGTAGCGCCGTTTGCTGACCAACCGCCCACCGACCAACTGGCCCACCGCATCCAGCACATCGCGAGCGAGCAGCGCCAGAACACCGCCGCCGGCCAGCGCCACGAGCACGGCGACGAGGTGTTCAATGACGCCGGTGCCGATCTGGACCAGCGCCAGCCACCCGAACTGAAAACGCCGCTGGAGGAGCGCGCTGTAGCAACTGCCATTGAGCATGAGCAGGCGCTGCACCGCCAACCCGGCGAGCAGTGCCGCTACCAGCGGTTGCTGTCGCCAGAGGAAAAAAGGGATCATCGCGGCGGTGAGGGCAAGAAAGCCGCCACCGAGCAGCAAGACGAAGGACAACGCCGTCCCGAACTGTTCGCCCTCGTCCTCCGGCGATTGGACCAGATAGGTGTCGACGCCCCAGGTCACCAACAGGCCGGCCACATCGCTCACGGCTACGGCCAGGGCATAGGCGCCGATGGGCAACGGCCCCAGGCGCCGGGCGAGGACGATATTGACGACCGCGCCGATGAGGCCGTTGGCGAGCGTCGCGGCGCTCAGCCAGGCCGCCCCCGCCAACGCCTGCCGGCCAAAGGCGCCGGCCGGCAACCGCCGTTCGACTTAGGTGTGCTCGGGAACGGGGAGCGGACTGGCGTGGTCACCGTTCTCTTCGTCGACGACGCCAGCCTGACGCGCGATGTCCAACACGCCCCCGGCCGGCAAGCGCCGCTTGTCGGCCTCCACCTTCGTGGTGACCATCGGGGAGATATAGGTCGGAGGCTCCTGCAGGTCGAAATAGCCGCACTCCAGGCACGTGCTGGCCGGAACCGTCCCGTCGGCATAGATGACCGGGCTCGGCCGCATCCGTGCGGAACCACAGCGGGGGCACGTTGGCGCCGTCACGGCGGCCGGCGTTATCATTTCTTGCGCCATCTGGCTGTTCCCTCCGGTGTCAGCAGGCCGACCATCCGGCCACCCCTCGCTCCTTGTCCTTCGTCGCGGGACAGTAGAACGGTACGCCCGCTTCGGGCAGAGTATAGCGCATCGGTCCGGACGCGGCCGGTGGTATGCTCCGGCAGCGTTACCATCGGGGGCCCAGGCGTGGCGTCAGGAGCAGGAGGAGCGATGATGGCGGAGACGGTGCTCAAGGGCCTCCAGGAACCGCAGACGGCGCAGATCGCCAACGGCCTGCGCGTGATCCACATGCGAATACCCGGCGCCGTCGCGGTCGGCGCCAGCCTCGGCGTCGACGTGGGCTCGGCCGACGAACCGGATGCCTGGGCGGGCATCTCGCATTTCCTGGAGCACCTGGTCTTCCGTGGCACCGCCGCCTTCGGCGACAGCGTCGCAATCGGGCGGGCGATCGAAGCTATCGGCGGCGACTTCAACGCCTTTACCGGCAAGAGCTACACCCAGTACATCTGTTCGGCCCCCCGCCAATACCGCGAACTGGTCGCGCAAATCCCCGCCGAGCTGGTTGTGCGGCCCCTATTCCGACAGGAGGACGTGGAAGACGAGCGACCGGTGGTGATCCGGGAGATCGGCCTGTCGGAAGACAGCGCCGGCCAGCGCGTCTCCCGCGGCCTGGAACAAGCGTCCTGGCCGGACAGCCCGATGGCCCGTCCGATCATCGGCCGGCCGGACACGCTGGAGCAGGTCACGGCGGCGGAGGTCCGCCGCTACTGGCAGGCCCACTACCGACCGGCGAAGGCGACCTTCGCGCTCGCCGGTGACCTGTCATTGGAGGAGGCGGTCACGCTGGTGGAACACGCCGTGGGCCGGTGGCCGGATGGCCCCGCCGATGCGCCGCCCCCTTCGGCGCCGGCGTTCCCCGACGGCGGGCCGGTCCGGCTGGAGCTGATGGACGGGCGGCAGGAGACGGTGCTGGCGCTCGGCGCCCCGGTCGGTCCCTGGCGCTGCCTCGACCAGGCGGGCATCAGCGTGCTTGCCGCGTTGGCCGGTGAAGGGGAGGGCTCGCTGCTGACGCGCGACCTGGTCCGCCGGCGCGGACTCCTGCATAGTGGCGGCGCGCTGGCCTGGCTGAACCGCGATGCCGGGGTCTTCGGCCTCAACGGCTCCACGCGGCCGGAGAACGTGGCGGCGGCGACGGAAGGGCTGCTCGCGCTCGTCCGGCGCTTGCAAGCAGATGCGCCCCTGGCCGACTTCCGGCGCGCCGTCGGGTACGTCCGCGGCGATACGCTGCGCCAATGGCAACGACCACTCGATGTCGCCATCCAGTTATGCCATCAGGCGCTGATGGGCGACACGCACTATGGTCCCTTGCACGATCTACGGCAACTGGCAACGGTGACGCCCGGGCGGGTGCAAGCGTTGGCGCAGCAGATCTTCGCCCCCGAGCGACTGCGCCTCGCCCTGGCGGGTCCGGCGACCGATCGCGATGCCCTGGGCCACCTCCTCGCCGCGCAGGCAGGACAAGGCCAGGGAATGTTGGGACGATGAAGACGGTGACGGTGACAGACCCCTACCTCACGGCAGCGCCGCGGCAACAAACGGCGGCAAACGGCCTGCGGATCGTCGCTTCCGCCTGTAACGGCGGACTCGCGTCGATCGCCATCGCCGTTCCCTGCGGCACGACGGACGAAATCGGGTCGGTCCCGCTCGGCGCATCTATGCTGCTCGGTCGCCTGCTCACCCAGGGCTGCCGTGCGTTCCCCACGGCCGAGGGCCTGGCGATGTACGTGGAAACGCTCGGCGGGGTGTACCATGCCGGCGCCGATCAGGATGTCACCGCCGTGACGGTGAGCGCGCCGGTAGAGGAGCTCGTGGCGGCGCTGGGCGCGGCTGTCGATATGACGACGAACCCGCTCCTGGCGAAAGGCGCATTGCGCATCGAACGGCGGCGACTGGCCGGGCAGTTCCGCGCCGCCGCCGCCGTACCGGCCAGCCGGGCCGGCGACCTGGCCGACAAGCTCCTCTGGCCGGAAAGCCCGGAAGGCCGCACCTCCCAGGAGATGGCGCGGGCGATACCCCGTCTCGACCGCGAGGCGGTTGCGGCGCTCCACGCCGACCGCTTCCGTGCCGGCGGCGCGGCGCTCGCCATCGCCACGCCAGGCAGCCTGGCAGCGGCGGTCGACGCCGCGCAGGCGGCGGTCGAGTCCTGGCCCGGCGGCCGTCCGGCCATGGCCCCGGCCCCGGCCAACGGCGGCCAGCGCGTCGCCGCGGCCGCCATGCAAGCCGACCTCGCCTATCTCGCCCTCGCCGCCCCGGCGGCGGCGCGCGGACACCCGGATGCCGATGGCTTGAACCTCGTGTCCGTGGTGCTGGGAGGCGGCGCGACGTCCCGGCTCTTCGTGGAAGTGAGGGAGAAACGGGGCCTGTGCTACGGGATCGGTTGCCGCTACGCCGCCCAGGCCAACGCCGGCGCCTTGCGCGTCGACGCCGGCGTGCCGGCCGACCGCCTGGACGAGGCGATCGCCGCCATTCTGGAGCAAGTGCAGGATCTGGCGACGGCCGCCAACGACGAGGAGGTGGCGAAGGCGCGCGCCCTCTTGCTGGGGCACCTGGCCATGGAATCGGATCGCCCGGAGACTTGGGCCCGCCGCTACAGCCGCGATCTGGTCCAACTCGGTCGTATCCGCACCTATTCCGACATCGTGGCGGCGCTGGAGGCCGTCACGACCGCCGACATTCGGCGCCTGACCGCCGCCTACCTCGCGCCGGACCGCCTCCGCTTCAGCGTGGCCGGCCCCGGGGTCACCCGCAGGCGCGTGGCACGGTTGGCGAGATAGGGAGAGCGACGATGCGCTATCTAACGGAGGAGCAGGTGGCCGCGCTCCTGCCCATCGGCGACGCGGTGACGGCGTTGGACGAGGCGTTCCGGGCCCTGGCCGGGGGGACGGCGCAGGTGCGACCGCGCCAGCGCGTGTTCCTGCCGGGGAGCGTGCTGCAGGTGATGCCCGCCGGGTTGACGACCAGCACGGGCGCGGGACTGGGCTTGAAGGCGTATGCGATCGGGCGCGGTGGCGTGCAGTTTGTCTTCCTGCTGTTCGATCCCGACGATGGCAACCTGCTGGCCCTCATGCAAGCCAACCGGCTCGGCCAGATCCGCACCGGCGCCGCCTCCGGCCTGGCGACCCGGTACATGGCCCGCGCCGGCGCCCAGACGGTCGGCCTGTTCGGCACCGGCTGGCAAGCACGCAGTCAACTCGCCGCCGTCTGCGCCGTGCGGCCGATTCGCCTGGCGCGCTGCTACAGCCGCGATGCCGGTCGGCGCGAACGCTTCGCCCAGGAAATGTCCGCCGAACTCGGTATCCAGGTCACGGCCGCGCCCGATCCGCGCACCGTGGTCGAGGGGGCCGACGTGATCATCACCATCACCAGCGCCCGGGAACCGGTATTCGACGGCGCGTGGTTAGCCCCCGGCAGTCACGTCAACGCCGCCGGTATCAACCAGGCGACCAGGCGCGAGATCGACGATACGACCGTGCAGCGCGCCGGCATCGTCGCCGTCGACCTGCTCGAGCAGGCACGTATCGAATGCGGCGATTTGCTGGCGGCGGAACGGGCCGGCGCGTTCAATTGGGAACGGGCGACGGAACTGGCGCCGATTGTTGCCGGTTCCGTCCCCGCGCGCCACGACCGGGAGGAGATCACCCTCTTTGAATCCCAGGGAATCGCCTTGGAGGATGTCGCCGTCGGCGCGCTCGTCTACCGACGAGCCATGGAACAAGGGATCGGCACTGATCTGCCGATCTGAGGGGAGAAGCGCAATGCTGGCTGCGGTGCTCCACCAACGGCGGGAGCCGCTCGTGATCGAAGAGGTGGAGCTGGACCCACCGGGTCCCGGTGAGGCGCAGGTGCGGCTCGTGGCGAGCGGCGTCTGCCACTCCGACTATTCCCACTGGCGGCGCGACACCTGGACGCCGCTGCCCTTGATCCTCGGGCACGAAGGGTCCGGCATCGTCACGGCGGTCGGGCCTGATGTCGCTCAGGTGAAGCCCGGCGATCATGTCATCCTCGCCTTCGGCAATAAGTGCGGCACATGCGCCTATTGCCGACGGGGCGAGCCGTATTTATGTACACCGCAGGACGCCGGGCGCAACGTCCATTTCCGGACTCACATCCATCGTCACGGCCAGCCCGTCTATCAGTTCCAGGGCGTGGCCTCCTTCGCCCAGGAGACGACGCTGCCGGCGAACAACGTGATTCCCATCGCCGCCGACGTGCCCTTGGAGCCGGCGAGCCTGATCGCCTGCGGCGTCTCGACCGGCATCGGCGCGGTGACGAATGTCGCGCACGTGGAGGCCGGAGCGAGCGTGGTGGTGATCGGCGCCGGCGGCGTCGGGCTGAACGTGCTGCAAGGGGCGCGGCTGGCGGGCGCCACGCGGGTCATCGCCGTCGACCTGGCGCCGCAGAAACTGGAGCTGGCGCGGCAGTTCGGCGCGACGCACGTGATGCGCGCCGACGAGGGCGACGTCGCCCA
>JAICXR010000150.1 GCA_025980355.1 Chloroflexota bacterium
AAGCGCTAGTGCTGCAGGCCCTGCGGACAGTGGAGGACCCCGACCTGCACCGGGACATCGTCAGCCTGGGGATGATCAAGGATCTTGTCATCACACCCGGCGAGCAGGGCGACCAGGTGAAATTCACCTTCGAACTGACCACGCCGGCCTGCCCCGTGCGCGACCAGTTGCAAGAGGCGGCGCGGGCGGCCGTGCTGACCGTGCCCGGCGTCGCCGCGGTGGAGGTCAACATGACGGCCAACGTCCGCGGCGGCACGCAGCGGGCGGAGCTGCCGGGCGTGCGGAATACGGTCGGCATCGCCAGCGGGAAGGGCGGCGTCGGCAAGTCGACAGTGGCGACCAATCTCGCGGTGGCGCTGGCGCGCAGCGGGGCGCGGGTCGGTCTGCTCGATGCCGACGTCTACGGGCCGAGCGTCCCGGCAATGCTGGGGCTGCACGACAACCCGAAGGTCGTGAACGAGCGCCTCCAGCCCTTGCAAGCCTATGGCATCAGCGTCATGTCGATGGGCTTCCTGGTGCCCGACGACCAGGCGGTCGTCTGGCGTGGCCCGATGATCAGCCAGGCGGTCGCCCAGATGATCCGCGATGTCGACTGGGGCGAGCTCGATTACCTGCTGATCGATTTACCGCCGGGCACCGGCGATGTGCAGTTGACCATCGCCCAGGTGCTCAACCTCACCGGCGTGGTGATCGTCTCCACGCCCCAGCACGTCGCCCTTGGCATCGCCGGCAAGGCGCATGCGATGTTCAAGCAGCTGCACGTGCCGATTCTGGGCATCGTGGAGAATATGAGCTTCTTCGTCTGCCCCCACTGCGGCGAACGCACCGACATCTTCAGCCATGGCGGCGCCCACCGCCTCTGCGAGCAGGTCCACGCGCCCTTCCTGGGTGAGGTGCCCCTGGACGAGCAGGTCCGGGAGAGCGGCGACCGCGGTGTCCCGATCAGCGCCCAGCCGGATGCCTCGCCCCAGCGGGACGCCTTCGACCGGGTAGCGAAAGCGATGGCGGCGCAGGTGAGCATCCGCGCCTCGCGCGCGCTGCCGCTGCTACAGATCGAGAAGCGGTAAAGATCGAGCAGGGCCGCGACTGCGGTCTGCGGCCAAGCGACGAGGGCGACTGCGGTCGCATGGCGCATCCGATGCTTGATCCTGTCCGCGACGGCAGTGGCGGACGTGCTCGATCTTTACAGCGGCCAGTGGGCGTCGATCTCGTCCTGGTAGGCGTGGGCCTTGCCGGAGAGGACGTCCGCGATCTTGACCGCCTGGCCGGTGTAGCCGGACTCGTAGACCGCCAGCGGCAGGGCCAGCGTCTTCAGCCCCTCCTCGCCGTTCACCTCCGGCTGCGTGCCGGTGCGGACAGCTTCGAAGAAGTCGTGGAGCTCGATGGCGAACTCGTCGGTGAGGCCGCCGGGGAAGACCCGGTCGCGCTGCTCCGGCGACAGGCTCGCCAGGTAGCGTTCTTTCAGCTCGTCCAGGGTCAGCGTCTCGCCGTCGCTGGTCTTCAGCTCGCCGCCGTTCATGAAGAGGTGGTAGACCGCATACTGGCTGTGGGTGCCGGTGTCGCTGAGGGAGCCGCCGCTGCCGTAGATGATGATGCTGCTCGCGGCGTGCCCGGTCAGCCCGGCCGACCAGGTCCAACTGCCGACGACGCCGCTGGCGAAGGTAAAGGTCACCAGGGCGGTGTTTTCCCGCCCCTCCCGCACCGTGTTCGTGCCGTCCGGCCGGAAGCCGCGCAGCTCGGCGTAGACGTGATCGACCTCGCCGAAGAGCATGCGGATGCTGTCCATGAAGTGGAAGCCGCTGTCCACCACCATCGCCCCGCCCGACATCAGGCGGTCGGCCCGCCAGTTCTCGCGGACCGGTCGCCGCTCGCCGCCGGCCGCCGGCGTCGCCGCGGCCTGGGGGCGCCGCTGGGGCGCCGTGCGCGGGCGGACGTCGTGGCAGAAGAAGGCGCGGGGGTCGCCGATGAGGTGGGCGTCGTTGATCGCCCAATTGGCGGCACGTTCGCCGGGCATGCGCCGCATGGGCACGGCCAGGGCCAGCACCTTGCCCGCCTTCGCCCCGGCCTCCACCAGCGCCCGACCGGTCTGCATGGTGACGGTGAAGGGCTTCTCCAGGATCACGTCGCAGCCGGCCCGGAAGGCGTCGATGCCGGCGACGTGGTGCAGCCCGTGGGGCAGGCAGATATCGACGGCGTCCACCGTGCCGCTGGCCAGCATCTCATGATAGCCGACGAACGGTGTGGGACGGCGGCCGAGGTGCTCGGCCGACCAGTCGGCGGCAAGCTCCCGATTCTGGTCGACGGTGTCGGCCACCGCTACCAGCTCCACATCACGGTCGCGACCCACCTGCTGCAACTTCTCCAGGGCCGGCAAATGGCGATTCCGCGCGATGCCGCCGCAGCCGATCAATCCCAGGCGCATGAACCATTTCCTCCCGCCATCGTGGCCTTTCCAAGCCAACGAAATCGCCCCGCACCCAATCCGGGTGCGGGGCGATTATACACTTGCGCGTCCCGGTGAGTTTGGTGAACCGAGATCGCTACAGACAGACCAAGAACACCACGAAGGCAATCCCCATCGGGATGCCGGTAGCGTACCGCAGCGGCCCGCAAGCTGTCAACGACGCTGCCGTCCTCGGCAGATGACTTTTGATGTTTTCTTAAGGATTGGCATTGGCGTCGGGGCTATGATGTGGTCTATGATATTCGTATCTCGCGGACGCGGACGGGCGGCGTACCCCTTGCCGCCAGCCGACCGTGCGTCATCGTTGTTTCAGTAGAGGAATCGGATCGGTGATCGGTGAAACGACCGCGACGAGGGGCGTGAATTCGCTCCCGCTGCGCCTGCTGGCCCTGCTCGTGATCGTCCTGGTGGCCGCGGGCGGCGTCTTCTATTTCGTGCGCGGTCGCTCCACCGCCGGCGCCGCGCCGAGCTACCAGACCGCCAAAGTCAACACCGGGACCGTCTCGGTCGTGGTCGCCGCGACCGGCCCGGTGAGCACGGCGGACTCGATCCCGCTCACCTTCAAGTCGGCTGGCAAGATCACGGCGATCCTCGTCAAACCGGGCGACAAAGTGACCGCCGGGCAGGTGCTGGCGAAGGAAGACGCCACCGACTTCCAGAATACGCTCAACCAGGCGATGGCCACGCTGGACCAGCAGAAGGCGGCGCTGGCCAAACTGCAGACCGGCCCGACGCCCCAGCAGCTCGCGGTGGCCCAGCAGGCGATCGACAGCGCCCAATCCAACCTCGCCAATGCCCAGAAGAACGTCCAGTTGGTGGCGGACCAGAACGCCAAGGACCTCCAGACGGCCCAGGTGGCGCTGGCGAATGCCCAGCAGTCGCTGGCCGACGCCCAGGCCAACTACCAGAGCGTGCAGAACGAGCTCGCCAAAGGCGTCACCGCCGATCAACAGGCCGTCGCCAACGCGCAGACGGCGCTCAGCAATGCCCAGAAGAACTACAACTCCGTCCAGGCCCAGATCGCCGCCAGTACCCAGGCCGACCAGGTGGCGCTGGCGAACGCCCAGCAGTCCCTGAACAACGCGAAACAGAATCAGGCAGCGTCGGCCCAGCAAATCGCCGCCGCCCTCCAGGCGGATACGACGGCGGTCCAGAATGCGCAGCAGGCGTACCAGAACACCCAGGCGACCGTCGCCGCCGGCACTCCCGTCCAGCAACAGCAACTGGCCCAGGCGAAGAACGACCTGAACACCGCCCAGATCAGCCGCGACGCCGCCTGCAACCTGGACAACAAGGGCAATAGCCAGGCGGGCTGCGCTGCGGCGAACGCTGCCGTCAATTCCAAGATCACGGCGATCAGCGCGATGGAGGCCCAGATTCAGCAGACGCAAGCCCAGGCCCAGCAGACGCTGACCACCGCCCAGGCGGCGCTGAAGACCGCCCAGGACGCCGCCAATTCGGACAAGGTCAAGCAGCAGGCGGCGAGCCTCACCGCCCAGCAGGCGGTCGATCAGGCGACCAACGCGCTCAAGACGGCGCAGGCGACGCTCAATAATGACACCGCCAAGTTCCAGGGCAACGTGGTGCAAGCGCAGTCCTCGGTCGACTCCGCCCAGGGCGCGCTTAAGACGGCCGAGACGGCGCTGGCGTCGGACAGCGCCAAGAACAGCGCCCAGTTGCAGGCGGCCCAGCAGCAGATCGATAGCGCGACGGCCGGCGTGAAGACGGCACAGACGGCATTGGACAGCCAAACGACCAAGGCTGCCTCGGCGCTGCAGGCCGCGCAGGCGACGGTCGACTCCGATACGCAGGCCGTGAAGACGGCGCAGGCGTCGCTCGCCCAACTGAAAGCGCCGCCGACGCAGGCGGACCTCGATGCCGCCAAAGCCCAGGTGGAAAACGCCCAGGTCGCCGTGCAAACGGCGCAGGCCAACGTCGACTCGACAACATTGACCGCGCCAATCGCCGCCACCGTGGCCCAGGTTAACGGCAACACCGGCCAGTACCTGGCCGGCGGCTCGGTCAACCCCACCGCCACCAACGGCGCGGCCGACGGCTTCATCCTCCTGAACGACCTCAATTCGCTGCAGGTGGTTGCGCAGGTGAACGAGGCGGACATGGCCAAGATTAACCTGGGTGAGCCGGTCGACTTCACCATCGACGCCTTCCCGAACCAGACCTTCACCGGCAAGGTCGCCGTGATCCAGCCGCTCGGCGCGGTGCAGCAGAATATCGTCAACTACAACGTGACCAGTACGATCGACCCCACGGCAACCAAGCTCCTGCCCGGCATGACGGCCAACGTGAACATCGTCACCGAACAGCGCAAAGACGTGCTGGTCGTCCCCAGCGCCGCCATCTCTTTCGCCCGCGCCCAACTGCAGCGCGAAGCAGCGGCGGGAACGCCGGTGGCCGGCACAACCGGGCGGCAGAATGGCGCCGGCACGACGGCCGGTGCCAACGCTCAGGCTGGCGGCACGACCGGCGCCAGCAGCAGTGCCAGCGCCACCGGCAGCCGGAACGCCCGAGTCGGCAACGGCCAGGCAGGCGCTGGCCAGGCGCGCACCGGCCAGGGCGCCGCCGGTGGCACCGGCGGACAACGTACGGGCACGGCGGCCGGCGGTGGCGCGAACGCGGTCGGCCAGGTGTCGCCAGTGCGTGCGCCGATCCTGGTGATGGACAACGGTCAAGTCGCCACCCAGATGGTTGAGGTCGGCCTGAGTGACGGCCGCAACACCGAGGTCATCTCCGGTCTGAAGGACGGGCAGCTCGTTGTCATCGGCTCCGGCAACGTCTCCCGGACGCCGAGTAGCCAAAGCAGCGCCCGTCCTGGCGGCCCCGGCGGCGGTGGCGGCGGCGTCGGTGGGGCCTTTGGCGGTCGGGGCGGTTGATGATGGACGGCGACGTCCCCCCCGCTCCGAACGGGAAGGCGAACGGCGCAGCCTTGGAGCGGTCCCGGCACGGCGATCCGGCGCCGATCATCCGCGTGGAAGGCTTGAGCAAGCAATACCGGATGGGCAGTAACGTCGTCTGGGCCTTGCGGGGCGTGGACCTGGAGGTCTGGCCGGGCGAGTTCGTCGCCGTGATGGGGCCGTCCGGCTCCGGCAAGTCCACCTTCATGAACGTCGTCGGCGCCCTGGACCGCCCCACCGGTGGGAGCTACTGGCTGGACGGGGCGTTGGTGAGCGACCTGTCGCGCGATCAGCTTGCGGCGATCCGCAACCGCAAGATCGGCTTCATCTTCCAGGGCTTCAACCTCCTGCCCCGCCAGACGGCGCTCGGCAACGTCATGCTCCCCATGCTCTACGCCGGGTTGAATGGCCAGCAGCGCCGGCTGCGGGCGCAGGAGGCGCTACGCCTCGTCGGGTTGGGCGACCGGGGTCACCACCGGCCGAGCGAGCTCTCCGGTGGCCAGCAGCAGCGGGTGGCGATTGCCCGCAGCCTGGTCAACGACCCGGCGCTGATCCTGGCCGACGAGCCCACCGGCAACCTCGATAGCCGGACCAGCGTGGAGGTGATGGCGATCCTGCAAGACCTGAACGCCGCCGGGATCACCCTGGTGCTGGTGACCCACGAGCCGGATATCGCCGCCTACTGCAGCCGCAACGTGACCTTCCGGGATGGCCTGGTGGTGCGTGATGTGCTGATGCCGTCGGTCCGGCGCGCCCACGAGGTGCTGCCGACGTTGCCCGCCATCGGCGAGGAGGAAGTGGCATGAACGCGCTCGTCGAAGCCCCCACCGTCCCGGCGGGCGCCCCGCCCAAGCGGCCTTTGCCGCCGCTGGCGGCGCCCGGTCGCTCCTCGCCGCTGACGACGATCGGCCAGAGCTTCCTGTCGGCGCTCGAGGCGCTGGTGGGCAACAAGCTGCGCGCCCTCTTGACCATGCTCGGCATCATCATCGGCGTGGGGGCGGTGATCGTCGTCATCGCCATCGGCCAGGGCGCCTCGGCCAAGGTGGCGGCCCAGCTGGCCCAGCTCGGCACCAATATGCTCACCGTCCAGCCGGGCAGCGCCAACGTCGGCGGCGTGGCGACCGGGCAGGGCGGCCGGCCGACCCTCAAGGAGGCCGACGTCGCGGCACTCCAGCAGGTGCCCCACATCGCGGCCATCTCGCCGGTGCTCAACGGGCAGGTCCAGATCCAGTCCGGGGGGCAGAACTGGAGCACGCGGGTCCAGGGCGTCTATCCTGACTACCAGACCATCGGCGACTACCCGGTTGCCACCGGCGCCTTCTTCAGCCAGGCCGACGAGGACAGCGGCAACCCCGTGGCCGTGATCGGCCAGACGGTCGTCGCCAACCTCTTCCCGGGCGGGCAGGACCCGATCGGCCAGACGATCCGCCTGCGCAACGTGGAGTTCCAGGTGGTCGGCGTGCTGGCGCCGAAGGGCAACAACGGCTTCCAGGACCAGGACGACATCATCCTGATCCCCTTCAGCGCCGCCCAACGCCGCCTCTTCGGCGGGACGACGGTCAACCAGATCCAGATCCAGGTGGACCAGACCCAGAACATCAACGGCGTGATCGCCGACGCCACGGCGGCGCTGCGCCAGAGCCACAAGCTGGCGGCGAACAAGGCGAGCGACTTCACGATCCGCAACCAGCAGCAGTTCATCACCACCCAGGAGCAGTCCGCCCAGACGCTGACCCTGCTGCTCACGGCCGTCGCCGCCGTCTCCCTGCTCGTCGGCGGGATCGGGATCATGAACATCATGCTGGTGTCGGTGACGGAGCGGACGCGGGAGATCGGCATCCGCATCGCCATCGGGGCCCGGGCCCGCGACGTGCTCCTGCAGTTCCTGGTGGAGGCGGTGACGCTCTCGCTGGTCGGCGGCCTCCTCGGGATCTTCGGCGGCTTCGTGAGCACTGCCGTCGTGGGTCACTTCGCCGGCTGGCCGACGGCGATCGCCCCCTCCTCCATTGCCCTCGCCTTCGGCTTCGCCGCCGCGATCGGCGTCTTCTTCGGCTTCTACCCCGCCCGCCGCGCCTCGCGCCTCGATCCCATCGACGCCCTGCGCCACGAGTAAGGAACAGGGCGTATGCAATACGCCCCTACGGGGACGGCGGCTCCCAATGCCGGGATTGACCACCCGTCGTAGGGGCGTATTGCATACGCCCTGTCATTCGATCCGACTCGTCGTTCGAAAAC
>JAICXR010000019.1 GCA_025980355.1 Chloroflexota bacterium
AGGAGAGGTCCCCGCCGGGGAGATGGATCAGCGCGGTGTCGTCGACCAGCCCCAGCCGGCGCGCCACCGCCATCACCGCGCAGGCGCCGCTGCCACAGGCGAGGGTCATGCCGGCCCCTCGTTCCCACACCCGCATGGTCAGCTCGTCCCGCGCCTGCACCGAGACGACCTCGAAGTTGACGCGGCGGGGGAACCAGGGGTGGTGCTCGACCAGGGGCCCCACGCGCTCCAGCGGGACGCGCTGCACGTCGTCGACGAAGGCGACGGCGTGCGGGTTGCCCATCGACACGGCGCTGATCTCGAAGCACTGTCCGTCCACCAGGAGCGGTTCTCGTTCCACGACCGCCCGTTCCGACAGCACCGGGATGCGCTCCGCGGCAAATACCGGTACGCCCATGTCGACGACGACCGCCCGGACCTCCGCCCCCGCCTCGTCGATCAGCAGGCGGATCTGCTGCACGCCGGCCCCCGTCTCTATGCGCATGCTTTCCGCGCGCGTGAGGCCAGTATCGTAGAGGTACTTGGCGAAGCAGCGGATGCCGTTCCCGCACATCTCCGATTCGCTGCCATCGGGGTTGAACATGCGCATACGAAACTCGGCGGCAGCGGTGGTGCCGCGCTCCACCAGCAAGAGGCCGTCGTGACCGACGCCGAAGTGGCGGTCGCCCGTTTCCCGCGCCAGGCGCGGCCAATCGACCTCCCGGCCGGCATCCTCGGGGCCCACCACTACGAAGTCGTTGCCAAGACCGTGCATCTTGATAAACGGTAAGGATTCAGTCATGTTCTCAGTATAGCTTGCACCTCGTTCACCGGAAAGCGCGGACGTTCGCCCCCCAGCACGCGCAGCACCTCGTCGATCGCCATATGGGCGGCGCGGGTATGCGCCTCCACCGTCCCTCCGGCGGAATGCGAAAAGGGCAGCACGCGGGGATGATCGACCAACCGCCGGTCGACGGGCGGTTCCTGCGCAAAGACATCCAGCGCCGCGCCCGCCACCTGGCCGCTTTCCAAGGCCTCGTACAACGCCCCTTCGTCGATCAGCTCGCCGCGGGCGGTATTCACCACGTAGCAGCCCGGTTTGCACCGCGCCAGCGTCGCGCGGTTGAGCAGGCGCTGCGTTTCGACCGTGGCCGGCGCGTGCAACGTGATGACGTCGCTGTCCGCCATGAGCGCCGACAGGGCGACATAACGGACGCCGCGGGCGTCGGCCCAGGCGGGATCGGGAAAGACATCGTAGGCCAGGATGCGCATGCCGAACGCCTGGGCACGGGCGACGACCTCCCGACCGACGCGCCCGGTCCCGATCACGCCGAGCGCCATACCGCGCAGGTCGTGGCCTTGCACGCGTTGCCACGTCCCGCGACGGGTCTGGACGGCCGTCTCCACCAGACGCCGCACGAGGCAGAGGATCAGGCCGAGCGTGTAATCGGCGACCGCGTCGTGGTTGGAACCGACGCTGGTGGTGACCCAGACGCCGCGCTCGGTGGCGGCGGCGAGGTCGATCGAGTCGTAACCGACGCCGGAACGAGCGATCAGGCGAAGGGGCGGCGCGCAGGCCGCCAGCACGCGCGCCGTATAGGCGTCCGGCATGGCGATGGCCGCCACGCAGCCGGGCAAGACGGCGAGCAGCTCCTCCTCCGTGAGAGACGGCCGTGGCATCGGCGGGAACACCAGTTCCACACCCGCCGCGCTGAGCTCCGCCTGACGTTCCGGGGCAACCTTGGCGACGTGGCTCGGCGTGACGAGGACGCGCTGCATACGATCAACACTCACCGGTAGACTTCCCCATCTCCCCAACACCGGGGGACAGATCTGGTGCAGCAAGGTAGCGACCAATCAGTAGCCCCAGCCGCTGCCGCGTTTCCGCCGGGATACGCTCCGGCGCCGTCATGATGGCGTCGCGCAAGGCGCTGCCACACGCGCAAGCGGGAGGCGCCGCCAGGGACGGCGTTACCGCGCGGACGATCCGTTTCGCGTTGTCGATATTGGCGGCGAGGTTCTTGATGACCATGTCCACGGTGACCGCCTCGGCGCTGCTGTGCCAGACGTCATAATCGGTGACAAAGGCCAGGACGGCATAGCAGAGCTCGGCCTCCCGGGCCAGCTTGGCCTCCGGCAGCGCCGTCATGCCGATGATGTCGACGTCCCAACTCCGGTAGATGCGCGACTCGGCCTTCGTGGAGAACTGCGGACCTTCGATGCAGAGGTACGTCCCGCCGCGGTGCGTGCGCACGCCGAGCCGCTCCGCCGTGGTGGCGAGGGCGGCGCTCAGTTCCGGGCAAAAGGGCTCGGCGAAGCTCACGTGGGCGACGACGCCGTCGCCGAAGAAGGTGTTGACGCGGCTCTTCGTCCGGTCGAAGACCTGATCGGGGACGACCAGGTCGAGCGGAGCCAGCGCTTCGCGCATGCTGCCCACCGCGCTGACGGAGATCACCCGCTGCACGCCCAACGCCTTCAGGGCGTAGATATTGGCGCGGACCGGCACCTCCGTGGGCAGCAACCGGTGGCCGCGACCGTGCCGGGGCAGGAAGGCGAGCCGTTGTCCGCCGATGCTGCCCAGCACAATCGCGTCGCTCGGCGCCCCGAACGGCGTCTGTGGGGACACCTCACGGACGTCTTCCAGGCCGTCCATGGCGTACAGGCCGCTGCCGCCGATAATGCCGATGGTCGCGCTATCCGTCACGGCCCGCCCCTTCCGCTCGCTCTTCCGCCGCCGCCACGACCTGCTGCAGGAGTACCGCCGTCGTCACCGGGCCGACGCCGCCCGGCACCGGTGTGAGCGCGGCCGCCACGGCGGCGACCGCCGGCGCGTCGACATCGCCCCGCAGGCCGTCGGCGGTGACCGTCGTCCCGGCATCGAGCACGACGGCACCGGGCGCCACCATGTCGGCGGTGATCAGGCCGGGCCGTCCGACCGCGACGACCAGCAACTCGGCCCGGCGGGTCTCCGCCGCCAGGTCCGCCGTCGCCCGGTGGCAGACCGTCACCGTGGCGTTCGCCTGGAGCAGCATCAGCGCGGCCGGTAGGCCGACGACGTCGCTGCGGCCGACGACGACGGCCCGTGCACCGGCGACGGTGATGCCGGACGCCTCCGCTAGCAGCACCAGCGCCCGCGCCGTCGCCGGGACGTGGCGCGGCCGGCCCTGCGCCAGCAGGCCGGTGTTCTCGCCGCTCAGGCCGTCGACGTCCTTGACGGGGGGGATCGCATCGGTGAGCGCCGCGCGCCGGAGCCCCTGGGGCAGCGGCGTCTGAATCATGATCGCGTCGACCGCAGCGTCGGCGCCGAGACGCCGGATCGTCGCGACGGCGGTCCGCTCGTCGGTGGCCGCTGACAACTGAACGTCATCGCTGCGGATGCCGGCATGGCGGCAGGCGCGCTGTAAGGACCGCGTGTAGACCGCGGCATCGGGGTCGTCGCCGATCCGGATCACGGCGAGGGCCGGCGGACGACCGTGCCGGGCAAGGAAGGCCTGGGCGCGTCCGGTCAGATCGGCCAGGAGACGGTCGGCGACCGGCTTGCCGAGCAACGAAAGCGCGGTCATTCGGGGAGCCGCCCGTGCAGCGCGGATTCGACCGCCGTACGCAGGGCGCTCAGCCGCCGCTCGCCGACCGACCGCGTCGTCTCCAGTTGCTGGTGGAGGGCCGCGGCACGTGGGTCCGCTTTCAACAGGCGGGTGTTGGCTTCCACGTTATAGGCGGCGATGCGCAGGCCGGCCTCGAGGAGCGCCCCCGCCGCGCCAAGGTCGCTGACTAACTGGACATTCGTACGGCCGACGAGCGACAGCGCCAGCTCCGCCAGCGCGGCGGCGGCGGTCGCCACCTGGAGCGGGGGCTGCGCCGCGGCCACCAGCGCGTCGCCGATCACGCGCCGCCGCAGATCGCGCTCTTCGCGCCCGGCGCGCGGCAGGGCGTAGGCCGCGGCGACCGCCGCGAACGTTGCCGCGTCGGCGTCCATGGTCGCCAGCAACTCCTGGCGGAGCCGGCAGGCCAGGGCCAGGGCGGCGGTGATCTCTTCCTGCCATCGCGCGTACTGCTCGCGCCCCTCGCTGAAACGGCAGACCATTTCGATCAGGGCGGCGCCGGTCGCGCCGGCCAGTGCCGCCGCCGCACCCCCGCCCGGCGCCGGCTGGTCGGAACCAAGGGCGTCGAGGAAGGCCTCGACCGTCCCGTCCGCGAAGTGTTCACTCGTCATACGCGACATTGTCCCATCGCCGTGCCATGGCGGGAGCAAAAGAGGAGCGACGGCGGGAATGCAACCGGGGCCGCGACTGCGGTCTGCGGCCCTATCCCATCTCTCACCGTCGGGCAGCGGCGCGTTTGGGGGCGTTGGCGACCTGACGTTGGTTGGCTGGCGGCAAGTACCGTCGTTTCAGCAAATCGTTATCGTGCGCGGCCAGCCCGCGCGGCAGCCGGCCATAGAGCCGGCCAAGCTGGAATAAAAAGACGACCGCACTGACGATCACGTAGAGGTAGAGCCAGATGCGCCAGGAGAGTACCGGTACATCGCCATGGCGCACCAGCAGCAAGATCGCCGCCACGACCGCCAGGACGCTGCCCCAGATCGCCAGACCATCCAGGTACTGCAGCACCGGTCGGTGGTTCCGGAACCGGCGCCGCGCCTCCAGAAGGTAGTGGTAGGCGACGAAAACGGCGATCGCCCCGATGCCGACGATGAAGGGAACGTAGTAGCTGAAGGCAGCGCCGGGCGGCGCAAAGAGATAGGTCCGTACCGCCGACCACGCATCCACGCCGACTACATCCTCTCTGTTCCCCACCCCGCCGGGGAGGCGAACGGTGCTAGCGCCGTCGCAACAGCACTTTTACCTGCCCCTCGAGACCGAGCTTGGCGATGTGCTCGTCCACCACCTCCCGGGGCGCGATCCGCAGGAACAGTTGGATCACCAGCAGCAAGATGAAAAAGTCGCTGATCTGCCCCAAGACGGGGATCGCCTCCGGTATCAGGTCGATCGGCGACAACACCAACAGCGCGCCGGAAATGAGGCCGATCTTCATGTACACCGGTACGCGAGCGTCTTGCAGCAAGCTGAAGGCCAGTTGGCCGTACTTCCAGAGCATTGGCAGCATCCGGAGCGCCCCGCCAAACCCCAGCGCCTTGCGTCCCGCTCCGCCACGCTTCTTTTTCGGCATGGTTGTCGCCCTTCCTGTGACCCTACATGTGAGTGCGGTGAACTGTGGCTATTGTACGACTTCACAAGCCGGCGCGGGTGAGTCCGGTACCATAACGGCGTGACGAACGATCCGTTTCCCCTGGTCCATCGCCAGCTCCTGGCCGACTTCTGGCTGGGCGACCCGCAACCCCTCCGCTTCCTGGAGCCGCTCTGGTCGGTACTCCGGGCCGCCGTCGCCGGCAGCGGCGCCCAACTCCTCGCCGAGCGCGTGCATCAGTTCCAGCCCGACGGCTTCACCGGCGTCATCTTGCTGGCCCAGTCCCACGTCAGCGTCCACACCTGGGTCGAACAGCATCTCCTGCTTTTGGACGTCCAGAGCTGTGGCGACATGCGGCCGGAGCAGATCGTGGAGCGGCTTCGCGCCTACCTGCTCCCGGAGCGGGTCACCCTCCGCAGCTTCGAGCGCGGCGTCTAGCCGGACGGCGCCGTCCCGAACTGGCGGTCGCCGGCGTCGCCGAGGCCGGGGACGATGTAGGCGCGGTCATTCAAGCGGTCGTCAACGGCGGCGAGCGTGACGGGCACATCGGGATGGGCGGCGAAGAAGGCGGCGATCCCCTCCGGAGCGCCGATGACACCGACGAAGCGCACGTCCCGCACGCCCCAACGGCGCAGGATATCCACCGTCGCGACGGCCGAGCCGCCCGTGGCGAGCATCGGATCGAGGACGAAGCAGACGTCGACGCTGGGGTCGGCCGGTAGACGGTTGTAATACTCGACGGGGACCAGCCGGTGCTCGTCGCGATAGACGCCCAGGTGCCAGACCTGGGCGTCCGGGAAGAGATGCAAAGCGCCCTGCAGCATGCTCGTGCCGGCGCGCAGGACGGGCGCCAGGCCGACGCGCGGAGCGATGGCGAGACCGGTCGTCGTGGCCAGCGGCGTCCGGACGACGACGCTCCGTTGGGCGAGGTCGCGGCTCGCCTCGTAGGCCAACAGGGTGCCCAGCTCTTCCACCAACTGGCGAAAGGCGCGCGTCCCGGTGGCGACATCGCGCAACTGCGCCAGCTTCGCCGCCACGACCGGGTGTTGCACGACGCAGAGGGGCGCCGCGTCGGAAACGGTCAACGCCGCGTCACTGCTCGTTGGGGATGCCGGGGACCGGGAAGCGGCCGCAGATGCCGGCGACCTCGCCCCGGACCTCCTCCAGCACCGCCGGATCCTTCCAGTGCCGGAGCGCCTTGGGGATCATCTCGGCGATCTGATGCATCTCCGCCGTGCCGAAGCCGCGCGTCGTCGTGGCCGGCGTGCCGAGCCGGATGCCGCTGGTCCGCGCCGGTGGTAGAGGATCGTTGGGAATCTGGTTCTTGTTGACGGTGATGTTCACTTCGTCCAGCACGCGCTCCGCCCGTTTGCCGCTCATGTTGGGGATGCTGCGCAGATCCACCAGCATCACGTGGTTATCGGTCCCGCCGGAAACCACGCGCAGCCCCTGGTCTTCGATCCCCCGCGCCAGGGCGCGGGCGTTGGTGACGATCTGTTCCGCATAGGTGCGGAACGCCGGCTGCATGGCCTCGTGAAAGGCGACCGCCTTCCCGGCGATGATATGCATGAGCGGTCCGCCCTGGATACCGGGGAAGACGGCGGAGTCGATCGCCTTCGCATACTGCTGCTTGCACAGGATGAAGCCGCTGCGCGGCCCGCGCAGCGTCTTGTGCGTCGTGGACGTCACGATGTCGGAATACGGCACCGGACTCGGGTGGACGCCGGCGGCGACCAACCCGGAGATGTGCGCCATATCGACGAGCAGCATTGCCCCCACCGAGTCGGCGATCTGGCGCAGGCGCGGGAAGTCGAAGATGCGGGAATAGACGGTGGCGCCGGCCACGATCATGCGCGGCCGCTCCCGTTCGGCCAGCGCCGCCAGGGCATCATAATCGATCAACTCCGTATCCGGATCGAGACCGTAGGAGACGAAGTGGTACTGCCGGCCGGAGAAGTTGACCGGTTTGCCGTGGGTGAGGTGCCCGCCCTGGTCGAGGCGCAGCCCCAGCACCGTGTCGCCCGGCTCCAGGACGGCGTAGTAGGCCGCCATGTTCGCGCCCGCGCCGGAATGCGGCTGGACGTTGGCGTGTTCGGCGCCGTAGAGGGCCTTGGCCCGGTCGATGGCCAGTTGCTCGATCTGGTCGACATACTCGCAGCCGCCATAGTAGCGGTTGCCGGGATAGCCTTCGGCGTACTTGTTGGTGAGGATCGTCCCCGCCGCTTCCAGCACGGCCGCACTGGTGTAGTTCTCCGAGGCGATCAACTCGATATTCTGCCGTTGCCGGCGCTCTTCCCGGCGCAGCGCCTCATACAGCTCCGGATCAGCGCGCTCCAGCACCCTCGTCTGCGTCACTCGCCTCTCCTCCCTACATGCGGCGCCGCCTACCGGCGACATCCGACAGCACCGCAGTCGCGCCCGTGCCGTGTTCCGATCGACTGCGGGCAGTATAGCGGATTGACGCCATCGGCAGGTCGGTCCGGTGTAGCCGCCGTTCGTGGTACGCTGCTCAACGCTGCCTGAACACCGGGATCGCGATAGCGAAGGACTGAGAAAACCCGGGCAGACTTTAATTTGAACACCGCCCTGATATCGGGCGCCTATGCAGAACTGGGAGAATGAGTACAATGCCGAGTGGTGGAGCAGGACGACATTGGCACCCGACGCCGTCCGCCGGCAAGGATGCGGCGCGCTGCGCCGTTGGCGAAGGGCGCACCGCAATCCGGTCCGTCGGCGGCGTGCCGTTGTGCCGCCAGCACGCGGGCGCGTGCAAGGCGGCGTTGGGCGAGCCGCGAACGGGGGAGCAGGTGCGGGCGTGGGTAGCGCAACAGCAACAGGCGACGCCGCGCGAGACGACGGAGCAACAAGCACCGGTCGCCGTCGAGTAGGGCACGCTTGCCGCGGTGGATAGGAGCGCGCGATGGCGGCGCCTTCGCTAGCGATACCGTCCGTCAGGAACGCCACGCCGCGCAGCACGGTCAGCGCCCGGTCCCGCACGGCCTGGCTCGGCCCGCTCCTTGTCATCGCCCTCACGGCGTTGGGTCTGGTGCTGCGCCTCCGCGGTCTGGTCGTGCCCTGGCGCGACATCTGGATCGACGAGGCGTTCAGCATCTGGCTGGCCAAACTGCCGCCCTGGCAGGCGATCAACGTGATCGCCAGGGTCGATCAGCATCCGCCGCTCTATGCGCTGCTGCTCCACCTCTGGCTCCTGCCGCGCGACGATCCCTGGTGGGCGCGCCTCTCTTCGGTCCTGGCGGGCACCGCGGCGATTCCCGTGGCAGCGTTGTTGGGGCGCGCGGTACGCGGCTGGCGCCTCGGCCTGGTTGCTGCGCTGCTCGTCGCTTGCTCGCCGATCCTCGTGCGCTACTCCCAGGAAGTGCGCATGTACGCCCTGGTCAGCTTGCTCGTGTTCCTCTCCACGCTCTTGCTGGTGTACGCGCTCGAAGGCAACCGGCGCCGCACATGGGCCGCCTTCGGTGTGGTGACGCTTCTCCTCGTCTACACCCACAACATCACGCTCTTCCTGCTGCCGGCGCAGGCGCTGTTCGTCTTGTGGAAAGCGCGGCGGGATCACGCGCTGCTCCGCGCGTACGTCCTGACGATGGTCGTCGTCGGCGTGCTCTGGTTACCCTGGCTGCCCGTGCTGATCCACCAGGCCCGCGGTGTCGTCCAGCGCTTCTGGATCGCTCCACCGACCTGGCCCTCCGTCGCGCCGGTGCTGCTCGACTTCGTCAACGCCTTCACGCCGAACGAGAGCGTGATTGCCGGCCATGTCGTCCCCTTTTCGGCCTGGGGCAATCGCTTGCTGGCGCCCCTCGCAGTGCTCGCGCTCGTCGGGCTGGTTGCCGGGCTACGCCGTTACGGCCTGCTCTTCCTCCTCACCTTCGCCCTGCCCATCCTGATCAACCTGGGACTCAGCCATCTTCGCCCGATTTTTGAAGAACGCGTCTTGCTCTATGTGACGACCGGCGCGATCATGCTCCTCGCCGCCGGGATCGCCGCCATCCGCTGGCTCCCGCTGAACCTCCTAATGCTGGCGCCGCTGATCTGGCTGAACGCGGTCAGCCTGAACAACTACAACCTGACCTCCAAGAAGGAGGCCTGGCAGCCGACGGCGGCCTACGTCGCCCAGCACGCCCAGCCCGGCGACCTGATCCTCTTCAATGCAACGTGGACCCAGTTGCCGTTTGACTACTATTACAACCGGCAGCCGGCGTCCGCGCCGGCGCTGGTGCAACACGGTCTGCCGGTGGACCTCTTCGACCGCGGCGTACTGGAGCCGCCCTTTCAGCAGAGCGATATCGCCACCGTCGCCAAACTGACCGCCGGTCGGCAGCACGTCTGGCTGCTGCTCAGCCACGATTGGTACAACGACCCGCAGCACCTGATTCCACCGGCGATGGGCACGTTGTTCCCCCACGTCCAGAAGCACCAGTTCAACGGTATCCAGTTGGTGTACTACAGTCGGTAGCCACCGCTCCTGTCCGGGAGACTGTTTCGCCAAAGAGCGCGACATCCGGGGACTGAATCCCCGGCCCCGGCTGCTTCGACCTTGCCCCGCCGCGTACGGTGCCGTATCGTACCGTGTGCTTCGTTCGTGCATTCCGGGAAGGAGCGCCAATCATGCTCGCGCCATTGCTCTACCATCAGGGTGAACCGCTCGGCGTGGAGGAGGTGGACCTCGATCCGCCGAAAGAGGGCGAGGTCCTGGTGCGGATGGTCGCCAGCGGCGTCTGCCATAGCTGCTTGCACGCCGCCGACGGCACCTGGGCGGGAGTGCCGACGCCGATGGTGCTGGGCGACGAAGGGGCCGGTGTGGTGGAGGCCATCGGGCCGGCCGTGCGCTCGGTGGCCCCGGGCGATCACGTCGTCCTCTCCTGGGCGCCCTCCTGCGGCGCCTGCCGCTATTGCGTCACGGGCCGGCCCCAGCTCTGCGAGCGGCGACCGCCGCCGTATCACCTGGCGGACGGCACCACGCGGCTGCGCTGGCGGGGCCAACCGGTCTACCACTACGGCTATGTCGCCTCCTTCGGCCCGATGAGCGTGGTGCCGGAATCCTGCGTCGTCCCCATCAGCCGGGCGATGCCGCTGGAGAAGGCGGCCTTGATCGGCTGCTCGGTCATGACGGGGGCCGGGGCCGTGCTCAATACTGCCAGGGTGCCGGCCGGGGCGAGCCTCGCCGTCTTCGGCGCCGGCGGCATCGGCCTCAATGCCATACAGGGCGGGGAGCTGGTCGGCGCCTGGCCCATCATCGCCGTGGACACGGTCGACAGCAAGCTGGAATTCGCCCGTGGCTTCGGCGCCAGCCACGTCGTCAATGGCCAGCGCGAGGACCCGGTAGCGGCGATCCAGCAGCGGACCGGACGCGGGGCCGACTACACGGTCGTGGCCGTCGGTCACGCCGGGGCGATGCGCCAGGCGTACGACGCCACCGCGCCGGGCGGCACCTGCGTGGTGATCGGCATCCCGCCCTCCGGCACCACGCTGGCGCTGGAGGCGCACACCATCGCCGCCCGCGAGAAGCGCCTGGTCGGCTCGCTCTACGGTTCGGCGTCGGTGAAGGCCGACTTCCCGCGCATGGTCGAGCTCTACCTGAGCGGCAAGCTGAAGATCGACCAGCTCATCACCCACCGCTACGGCATCGACGGGGTGAACGAAGCCTTCCGGGCGCTCGCCGCCGGCGAAGTGGCCCGCGGCTTGATCGTTTTCTGACCAGCCGCCCCGGCGACGCGCCACCGCAAGGGCTGGGCGGTACTCTCGGCGCCGCGCGCGCCCGTGCTATACTGAACGTAGGTGCATCCCGGCGTCCACCATCCATGTCCAGGCGCGTAGGCGCCCGTCTGTGCGTCCTGAGACCAATGCTCACGCCCCGATGCACATCATCGACTTGGTTCGGCGGTGCGAACGTCGCTTCTGGGGGATGACGGCATGGCTGCTCGGCGGGATATCGTCACAAGGGCACTCACGACCTGGATGGGGCGCCGGCCGGCGTCGCCGGGCTCGCCACTCCGGTCACGGCGCGAATTCCTGGGGATCGCCGCGGCGACCGTAGGCGCGCTGGGTCTGCTGAGCGCCTGTGGCGCCGGGACGAGTAGGACGCCGGTCGCCACCGCCGGGCCGACCACCCGCCCGACCGCCGTGGCCAGCTCGTCGGTCGCGGCGACGGCGACGCCGCCCCGGGTGTCGCGGCCCCGCACCAGCGTGCTGCTCGTCACGATCGACACGCTACGCGCCGACCAGTTGCGCTCCTATGGTCAGCAGCTGGTCCAGACGCCGACGCTCGACGCCTTCGCCGCCCAGGGGGCGCGTTTCGCCTGGCATATGGTCCACCAGCCGCAGACGCTCCCCTCGCACGGCAGCATCCTGACCGGCATGTACCCGTCCAGCGACGGCGTGCGCGTCCAGTTGGTCGACAAGCTCTCCCCGACCCTGGACACGGCGGGCACCGCTTTCGCTCGCCAGGGGTATAGCACCGCCGCGCTGTTCAGTTGTTCGGTCTTCGATCCGAAGAACTGCGGCTTCCAACGCGGTTTCGACGTCTATCAGGACCTCTCGTTCGGCCTCACCGCCGGTCAGCCCGGTGAGATGCTGAAGAGCTCGGCCGGCCGCACCACCGACGCCGCGATCGCCCAGCTGCGCGCCTTCGGCGATCAACCCTTCTTCCTCTGGCTGCACTACATCGACCCGCATTGCCCCTACGTACCGCCCGCACCCTTTGCGAATAAGTACGACCCGAACTACCACGGCACGCTCAACGGGGGCTGGACCACCGTGACGGAAATCCTCGCCGAAAAGCTCCGGCCCAAAGGCGCCGACCTGGAACGTCTCAAGTCGCTCTACCAGGGCGAGATCAGCTACGTCGACAGCCAGATCGGGCGGGTCTTCGCGGAGCTCGATCAGCTCGACCGCGCCCAATCCACCGTCGTTGCCGTCACGGCCGACCACGGCGAAAGCTTCGCCGAGCACCGCGACTTCTTCACCGGCGAAGGGATCTACCACCCGCGCAGCCTCTACAACACCGAGCTTCACGTGCCGCTCATGCTGCGCTACCCGCCGCGCATCCGGCCGGGGACGGTGGTGTCGTCGCTGACCCGGGCGATCGACATCTTGCCCACCCTGCTCGAACTCAGCGATCAACCTGCCTTGCCCCAGGTGCAGGGCAAGAGCCTGACGCCGCTGCTGGAGGGCGGGAAGGACGACAGCCCGCGGGCCGTCTTTTCGGCAATGAGCAACTCCATCTTCACCTCCGTGGCGAGCGAAGGCTGGAAGCTGATCCAGAACAACGCCACCAAGCAGCAGCACCTGTACGACCTGGCGAACGACCCGGCCGAGATGGACGACGTCCTGCCCGCCAACCGGGCGATCGCCGCGCACCTCTCCGCCCAACTGGCAACCTGGAGCCTGGAGGAGCGGATTTTCTGAGCGTGCCCGCGGGCCGGGTCAGGGCGCCAGTTGCACCTTCATCGACCCTTCGCCGGCCCGCGCCGCGCGTAAGCCTTCCTCATAGCCGGAAAGCGGTAGCCGGTGCGACACCAGGCGGTCCACTCGCACGGCGCCGGATTGCAGCAAGGTGATGGCGTCCTCGAAGGTATACGCGACCGCGAAGCTGCCGAGGATCGTCAGGTCGCGCTGAAAGACTTCGTAGGGCCGGACGCTGACCGTCGCCTGTTCGGGACTGACGCCGAAGATGAGGAGGGACCCGCCGTCGGTGACGCTGGGGACCAGTCCCTGCACGACGCCGGGGACGCCGGTGACGTCGATGGCGGCGTCGAAGCCGTAGGGCGCAAGGTCCTTGAGCTGCTGGGCGGCATCGCCGCCCGCCGCCACCACGTGTTCCGCGCCCAACTCGCGGGCCAGCGCCAGGCGGCTAGCGCGCAAGTCGGTGACCACCACCTCGGCGGCGCCGCTGCGGCGGATCGTCTGCAGCATCAGGAGGCCCATCGGGCCGGCCCCGGCGATCAGCACCCGCGCGGCGGGGGCGAGGCGCAACCGGCGCAGGCCGTAGACGACGCAGGAGAGCGGCTCCACGAAGGCGGCCTGTTCGGCGGTCAGGCCAGCGACCGGGTAGACGTTGCGCTCCGGCGCGACGACGAACTGGGCAAAGCCGCCGGCCCGATTGACGCCGATCACCTGGAGGTTCAGGCAGTGGTTGCCGCGCTGGATATGGCAGTAGTGGCAATGCTCGCAGTGGATATTCGGCTCGACCACCACGCGCTGGCCCGGCCGGACGGCCGTCACCGCCGTCCCGACCGCTTCGATCACGCCCGCCAGCTCATGGCCGGGGATCACCGGGTAGCGCGTGAGGGCGTAGTCGCCGTCGTAGAGGTGCTGGTCCGTCCCGCAGAGGCCGCACCGCTCCACGCGCACGATGACCTCGTCGGCCTGCAACTGGGGATCGGCCACCTGTTGGACCGTCGCCCGGTGGGGCGCTTCCAGCATCACCGCCAGCATCGGGGTGCCTCCTTTCTCCTGTAACTTTCTTCACCCCGATATGGTACGTTGGTGCAGTGAACCGACCAAGGTCTCAAGGCGGAGAGGCGCTGCTGTGTCCGATGATAGCGTGCCGGCGCTCATTGCGGCGGCCCGGCAGGGCGACCATGCCGCCTACGGCGAACTGATCCGTCGCTACAGCGACGCCCTCTACCGCGTCGCCTATCGCCTGCTGCGCGATCACGGTGAGGCGGAGGACGCCTGCCAGGAGGCCTTCCTGCGCGCCTACACCCGCCTGGAGACGTACGACGCCCACTATGCCTTCTACACCTGGATTTCGACCATCGTGACGAACATCTGCCTGCGCACGCTGCAGAAGCGCGATTGGCGGACGATCAACGTCGACCCGGCCCTCCTCCGGTCGGCGGCGGTCTTCGCGCAGGACGAACCGGAGCTGGTCTTGCTCGGCAAGGAGCGGGCGGACGTGGTCCGGCGGGCGTTGGAAACGTTGCCCGAAGCCTATCGTCAGGTCGTGATCCTGCGCCACTGGCACGACCTCTCCTACCAGGAGATCGCCGATGCCACCCGCCAGTCGCTGGCGTCGGTCAAGATCCGGCTGCACCGGGCGCGGCAGATGTTGGCGACCCAACTGGTAGAACGGCGGACGCTCGGTGGGCTTGCCTGATTCGCCGGTGACGGGGCCGCGCCCCGGTCTCCCGCCCGGCTTCACGGAACGGGTGCTGTCCGGGCTGGACGGCGCCGAACGGCGGCGCTCGCAGCGCGAGGCGCGCCGGCTCGGCGTGGCGATGCTGCTCATCGGCGTCGGCATCGGCGTGGTGCTGCTGGCGGCAATCCCCTTCCGCGGCCCCGGCGTCGGCACGCGGACGATCGTGCTCTGGCTGGCGCGCTCGCTGGTCGTCCTGAACACCCTGGGACGCCAGGAAGATGCCCTCCTGGCGCGGCTGCAACTGGCCGCGCTGCCGATCGGCGTGACGACCCTGGTCCTCATCTCCTGTCTCGTCGGCGTCTGGCGCCTCGCCCGCTATGAGCGCCGCCCGGGGCGGCGCCCACGCCGCCGGACGTTCGTGGCGCTGTTCGCCCTGACGGTGGCGGCGCTGGCCCTCGCCCTCCTGACGCCGTTGCGCGGCTGGCAGACGGGCGCTTTGCGCTGGGGTGACACGCAGTTGACCGACCCGAATGCGGGGACCGTGTTGGTGATGGACGGGTCCGCCAGCCTGCCCTCGGGCTTGGATGGCGGCGTGTCCGTCGTTCTGGGGAATGTGCAGGTCGCCGGCACTGTGGAAGGGGACGTGGTCGCCGTGCTGGGCAGTGTGGACCTTGCCCCCGGGGCGGTCGTCGAAGGCGATGCGATCGCGGTCGGCGGACGCGTCAACCATGTCGCCCAGAGCAGGGTGATGGGGGACATCATCGGTAGCGCGCCGTTGCTCTCGCGACCGCCGCGGTCGGGCGCCGCGCTCGTCCGCCTGGCGATCGCTGCCTGGATCGGGCTACTGCTGCTCGGCATCATCTTGAGCGCCCTCTTCCCCTGGCCGATGCGCCTGGTCGCCGCCACGGCCCGCCGCTTCACCTGGCAGAGCATGCTCACCGCCTCCGGCGCCGGCATCGGCCTGCTCTTGGTGATCGTGCCACTCGCCCTGAGCGTGGCGGGTTTGCCGATCGCCATCGCGCTGCTCCTGGTGACGCTGCTGGCCTGGGCCTTCGGCCTGGTCGCCGTCGGCGTGGCGTTGGGGCGGCGGCTGTTGCGGCCTTTTGGGCACGACAACTCCACCCTTCTCGCCGCGGTCTGCGGCCTGGGCGTCTTAGGCGCGATCTCCGCCATCCCCATCGGCGGGCCGATCTGCATCATCGCCGCCGGCCTGCTCGGCGCCGGCGCCGCCGTCATCAGTGCGCTTGATACGGACACCGCGGCCGGTGCGCTGATGACGGGCTAAAGAATCGCCCGTCCGGCCTTCACTCGCTCGCTTTGAGCACGTCGAGCTGCGGGCCGGCGGGCGTCTCTTGCTCCTCGTAGCGGGTGATGTTGCCGAAGCGCTTGAGGAGGACGCCGGCGCGTACCGCCTGCTCCTGGAGCATGGTCAGGTCGCCTTGCATGTCCGCCGGCAGGCGGGGATCGACCGCCAGGATCTCCGCCAGGGCGAGCATTGTCCCGAGCGGGCTCGCTAATTCGTGGGCCACGGCGCGGCCGGTGCGGACCGCCCCTTCGGCACGGGCCTGGGCCGCATGCGCGGCGTCGCGCTCCGCGGCGAGGCGCGTCAGTTCGGTGATATCCCGCAGAACGCCGACGATGCCGATGACGGCTCCCGTCGGGTCGCGCAACGGCGTCTTCATCGCGTAGATGAGGTGCGACACGCCGCCGACGTCGACGGTCTGATACCGAGCAACCGGTGCACCACTGGTCACGACCTGGCGATCACTCTCCTCCGCCGGCTGCCAGTAGCTGGGCGGTCCGAGGTCGCGGTCCAGTCGGCCGACCAGGTCCTGCGGTCGGAGCTGCCACATGCGCGCCTTGGCGGCGTTGACCAGGACGTAGCGGCCCGCCAGGTCTTTCAGATAGATGGCGTCGTTGCTCGCTTCGATCACCGTGAGCAGGCGGGTGCGCTCTTGCTCGACGTGCTGGCGCGCCTGCTGTTCCGCCTCGATCAGCCGGCGTGAGCGGGCCTGCGCTTCCTCTAGCAGGCGAACCTGCGCGACCATGACCGCGTCGTGCTCGGCTTCCAGCCGCCGGTGTTCCGTGAGATCGTGCAGCATGGCAAGCACCAGGCGTCCGGCGTCCGGCGCAGGCTCAAGAGCGCTGAGCGTCAGTTCGACCTCCACCTCGGTGCCGTCGCGCCGCAGGGCGGCGACCGCCATGCGGCGACCGGCGTCGACCACAGGGCCCTGTCCGGTGGCGGCGTAGCGGATGCGCCCCGCAGTATGGGCGGTGCGGAAGCGCTCCGGGACCAGCGCGTCGACGGTGAAGTGACGCGCCTCCTCCGCACTGTAGCCGAGGAGCGCCTCGGCGGCGGGGTTCCACAGGACGATGCGCCCATCGGAAGCGTCGGCGACGATGATCGGATTGGGGAGGGCCATGAACAGCCGGCCAAAGCCGAGGCGCCGAACGGCCTCCGGGAGGACGTCCTGCTGCGCGGCGCAAGCTTTCCTACTGGCGAGTGGGGAGGGATCGTCCACGATAACCGCTGGTTCCTACTGGCTCTTTATCTTGCCAGACATGAGACATCGGCCGTTTCCATCCCTCTCCAGGATGGAGAGTTTGCCAAAACAGCCGGCACGTCGCGACGGGACTCATGCCTGTCAGTCCAACACTACCGTCGCCCCCAGCCCTTGGAGCAGGCCCCCGGCCTGGCCGAGGTCGACTTTCAGGCCCTGGATCTCCTTCAGGCCGACGCGGAGGCCAGCGATGCTGGAGCCGCGCAGGTCGGCGCCGCTCAGTTTGGCGCCCAACATGTCGGCGTTGGTGAGGTCGCAGTCCAGGAAGCGGGCGCCGGTGAGGTCGGCGTCCAGGAAGGAGGCGTCGCGCAGGAGGCAACGCTCGAAG
>JAICXR010000248.1 GCA_025980355.1 Chloroflexota bacterium
ACCGTGCTTCCACCGACATCGGCCGGGGGTAGGCCGAAGGCGTGTGCCGCCAGCGCGCGTTGGGCGACGTCCACCGATGGTGAATTCTCCACCAGCCAGACCCGCCGGGAGGTGTTGACTGTCGCGGCCGCGGTCCGGTCCGCCTGGGCGAACGAGTCGGCTAGGTAGGCCTGGCCGGCGCTGTGGATAACCGCCGCCGGCAAGGCGCCGCCGTCGAGCAGGTACCGTCCCCGCCGCGCCCGATCATTGAAGAGAATGGCGTCGCCCGCCGCGGCATGGGCGGCGACATAGGCGAGGGCCGGGTCGTTGGCCCAGTCGATCGGCGGTCCGGTCACGAGCAGGCCAAACCAGAACAGCTGGACCGGGATGCAGACGACGAGCCCGGACGCGGCGAGGAGACGCCAGCCGAGCGGGGACGCCAGAAGCGCGCGCGCCTGAAACAGGGCAGTATAGGGCAGGAGCGGTAGCACATAGCGGCTGAGCGACCCGACATCACTCCAGCGTAACGTCGTGAGCGCGACCTCGCCGGCGCCGAGCAGCAGCGCCAGGGGCAGGAGGACCTCGGCGGACCGGCTCCGAAACCAACGACAATCTGATGGCAACGGCGTCCTAGGGACGGCCTTAGCGCGATTGGCGCGGGCTCCCATCACCATGCCGAGGACCAGCGTCAGGAGCCAGCCGCAGAGCGCGATGCCGGTGTTGCGGTACCAGGGTTCGCCGAAGAGGGCCCGCGTGACGCCGCTGGCGAGGTCCGGTCCATTCGGCAGATTGGGCGCGCCGCCAAAGGTCGTGGTGCCGCCGGAGAGCTTGCCCGTAACGTGCGGCAGGACGTACACATACCAGGGGGCAGAGAGGACGACGCCAAGGGCCAGGGCGCCATGGGCGACGACGAGACGCCGGTGGGCGTAGAGGAGCACGGCCGCTTCGACCAGCAGCAAAAACAGGTGGAAGTACCAGGTAAGGAGCGCCGCCGCGCTGAGTACGGCCAGAGCGACGAGCCGGCCAGTGTCGCGGCGTCCCTTTCCATCGTGTGGCCGGCAGAGATCCAGGGTCAGCACTGCCGTGGCCAGGGAAAGGGTAAGACCGAGGCTGAAGTCGCGCACGGTCGGCGCGAGGAAGAGCGACGCCGGCGAAAGCGCCAGGAGGAGCGCGGCAAGGACGGCTCCCCGGGCCGGAAGGAGACGGCGGCCGAGTTGGTACAGCAACGGCAACGCCGGAAGGCTCGCGGCGATCGCCAGGTACTTGGCGGTGAGATAGTGCAATCCGCCGAGCCCCAACCAGCCTTTGAGCAGCACGAAGAAGAGCGGCGGGTGGACGTCGCGGGCGTTGAAGGCCAGCATATCGCCGAGCGGGCTGCGAGCGAGATCGACCGTGAGGGCCCCGTCCAGCCCCAGCTCCAGTCGGGAAAACGTCTTCCAGTGCACGGCCCAGGCAAGCAGGAGCAGGAGGGACATGGCCGCCAAAGGCGGCGATAGGAGGGGGGTGGCTGCGTCGACGACAACCGTTTTTTCACGCGCGCGCCGAGCGGGCGCTCCCGGCATTCCGCGCGTATGCTCCCTAGGCATTCGCACCGACAGGTGGCAGGTGGCGCAAGGCTTCTTCGACTTTCTCGACGGGGTAGGCGTAATCCTGCAAGCGCCCGGCGAGATAGTCGTCGTAGGCTTGCATGTCGAAGTTGCCGTGACCGGAGAGGTTGAAGAGGATGGTCTTGCCCTGGCCGGATTCCCGGCAGGCGATCGCCTCGTCGATGGCGACCTTGATGGCGTGCGACGTCTCCGGCGCGGGGACGACGCCTTCCGCGCGGGCGAACGTGACCGCGGCGGCGAAACAGTCCGTCTGCAACGGCGCGCGGGCCTCGATCACGCCCTGGGCGTAGAGAGCGCTCACCAGCGGCGCCATGCCGTGGTAGCGCAGGCCGCCGGCGTGGATGCCGGCCGGGATGAAGCCGTGGCCCAGCGTATGCATCTTCACCAGCGGCGTCATGCCGGCGGTGTCGCCGAAGTCGTAGGCGTAGACGCCCTTCGTCAGGGAGGGGCAGGCCGCCGGCTCAACGGCGATCACCTGGAGCTCCTTCTGCGTGCCGGCCAGCTGGTCGGCGAGGAAGTGGAAGGCGATGCCGGCGAAATTGGAGCCACCCCCGGCGCAGCCGATGACGACGTCCGGGTAGGCGTCGGCCAGGGCCAACTGCTTCTTCGCCTCCTGGCCGATCACCGTCTGATGCAGCAGCACGTGGTTGAGCACCGACCCGAGGGAGTAGTTGGTGTCCGTCCGACCGGCGGCGTCTTCCACCGCCTCGCTGATGGCGATGCCGAGACTGCCGGGCGAGTCCGGGTCGGCCGCGAGCACCCGGCGCCCGAAAGCGCTGTCGCCGCTGGGGCTGGCGACGACCGTCGCGCCCCAGGTCTCCATCAGGGAGCGGCGATACGGCTTCTGTTGGTAAGACACCTTGACCATGTAGACCTTGCACTCCAGGCCGAAGAAGGTGCAGGCAAGGGCAAGCGCGCTGCCCCACTGGCCGGCGCCCGTTTCCGTCGCCAGGCGCCGGATACCCGCTTCCCGGTTGTAGTAGGCCTGGGCCACGGCCGTATTCGGCTTGTGGCTCCCGGCGGGACTGGCGCCTTCGCACTTATAGAAGATGCGGGCGGGGGTATTCAGCGCGCGCTCCAGGCGGCGCGCACGGAAGAGCGGGGTCGGGCGCCAGAGGCGGTAGATCGCCCGCACCTCGTCGGGTATGGCGATCCAGCGTTCCTGACTGACCTCCTGCTGGATGATCGCCATCGGGAAGAGCGGCGCGAGGTCGGCCGGCCCTATCGGCTGGCCGGTACCGGGATGGAGCACCGGATCAAGCGGCCTCGGCAGATCCGGCTGGATGTTGTACCAGGCCTCCGGGATCTCGGATTCGGGCAGCAGATATTTGACCTGATCGTCCATGGAGATCGCTCCGCCTCCCTGAGAATGGCGTCGGCGCACCGACAGTTCGGCGCGACCCGCTCACCATGGTAACAAGTGAGCGGGCTGAGCGGACCGGCGTCCATCGAATCACGCTGGCGGCCCGGTGTTGTATTGTAGAGCGGATTTGCGCTGCCCGATGATGGGCAGCGCCCACAGAGCAGGAGGCAGCAGATGGGTCGGGACGGACGATTGGGTACGCCGCCGGTGTCGGGCGTGGCCGAAGGCTGGCACGTGGCGCCCGGACGCGGCGCCCCCGCCTTCACCAGCCGGCCGCTCTACTACGGGCGACACGGGCTGGTCGCGGCCGGCCACTACCTCGCGGCAGCGGCGGGGGCGCGCGCCTACACGCTCGGCGGCAATGCTGCCGACGCCGCCGCCGCCGGCTTCTGCCTGACGGTGGTGCTGCCGCAATCCAACGGCATCGGGGGCGAGTGTCCGACGTTGGTCTACGACCCGAAGCGCGGGAGCGTGACGTCGATTAGCGGTCAGGGCACGGCGCCCGGGCTGGCGACGGTGGCATGGTTCCGCGACCAGGGCATCTCCCTTATCCCTGGTGACGGGCTGCTCCCCGCGACGGTGCCGGCGTCATTCGGCGTCTGGATCACATTGCTGCAGCAGTTCGGGCGGCTCGGCCTGGCGGAGACGCTGGGACCGGCAGTGGAACTGGCGGAAGGCGGCTTCCCGGTCTATCCCGGACTGGCGTCGGCGATCGCCGCCAGCGCCAAGCGCTTCCGCGAATGGTGGCCGAGTTCCGCCGAGCAGTTCATGCCAGACGGACGGGTACCGGCGGTGGGCGAGGTGTTGCGCCAGCCGGCGTGGGCGGCGACGTTCAAGCAGGCGCTGGATCTGGAGGTCCGGGAACGCGGCCGGGGCCGGGAGGCGGCGCTAGAGGCGGTGCGGCGCTGGTTCTACCAGGGGCCGGTGGCGGAAGCGATCGGCGCCTTCGCGACGAACACCACGGTCGAGGGGGCGACCGGACGCTACAAGGGCCTCCTACGTGCCGGCGACCTTGCGGCCTACGAGACGCGTCTGGAAGAACCGGTGTCGTACCGCTACCGCGGGATCGACGTGTACAAATGTGGTCCGTGGACGCAGGGTCCGGTCTTCCTACAGCAGCTCGCCATCCTGCAACGCTTCGACCTGGCGGCGCTCGGCCATAACTCGGCGGAGTACATCCACACCGTCACCGAAGCAGCGAAGCTGGCCTTCGCCGACCGCGAAGCGTACTACGGCGATCCGAGATTCGCCAAGGTGCCTCTGGACGAGCTGCTGTCGGACGACTACGCTACCAGACGGGCAGCGTTGATCGAGCAGACGGCTTCGGCGGAGGTACGGCCGGGCGACCTGCCGAGCCGGTTGGCGACGGCCGGGCCGACCCCGGACCCGCGGGTCTACCGCGGGGATACGACGCACGTCGATGCCGTCGACGAAAGCGGGCTGATGGTGTCGGCCACCCCCTCCGGCGCCTGGTTCCCGTCGTCGCCGGTGGTGCCGGGGCTGGGCTTCCCGTTGGGGACACGGGGGCAGATGTTCGTGCTGGAGGAGGGCCACCCGAACGCGCTGGAGCCCGGCAAGCGACCGAGGGCAACGTTGACGCCGTCCCTGGCGCTGCGCGACGGGCAGCCCTGGCTGGCGTTCGGGACGCCCGGTGGCGACCAGCAGGACCAGTGGACCCTCCATTTCTTCCTGAACGTGGTGGACTTCGGGATGGACCTGCAGTCGGCGATCGAGGCGCCGTCGTTCCATACGCTTCATTTTCGGAACTCGTTCTACCCGCGCGAGTTGCAACCGAAGCGCGTCGTCGTCGAGAGCCGGCTGGACGAGGCGACCGTCGCCGAGCTCCGCCGCCGCGGCCACGACGTGCAGGTGTCGGGCCCGTGGTCGCATGGCCAGGTGACGGCGATCGGCTGGGACGGCGCCAGCGGCGTATTGGCGGGCGCCGCATCGCCCCGCGCCCAGACGGCCTATGTGGAAGGGAACTGAGCACGGGAACATCGGCGGCGCGCGCCGCCGATGTTCCACGTGAAACGGGCTGGTGGACCGCCCGCGGGCCGCCCATAAAGCGACAGGGAGTACAGGGGGGCGTGTGCAGAACTCATTGAAGGTCTTTGCGGGCAGTTCAGCCTGTGAACTCACCGCCGCGGTCTGCGCGGAACTGGGCATCGTGCCCGGACGAGCCGAGCGCACGAAGTATTACAACGACTGCACCTTCGTGCGGATCGAGGAGCACGTCCGGGGCTGCGACGTCTTCCTGATCCAGACGGCCAGCCCTCCCGTCAACGACAACTTCATGGAGCTCCTCATGCTCATCGACGCCCTGAAGGGGTCATCGGCCCGCCGGGTCACGGCGGTGCTGCCGTTCTTCTTCTACGCCCAGTCCGACCAGAAGGACGTCGGGCGCATCTCCATCGCCGCACGCCTGGCCGCCGACCTGCTCAACGCGGCCGGCGTCGATCGTGTCCTCACTGTCGACCTACATGCCGGACAAATCCAGGGCTTCATGCACTGCCCCACCGATCAACTGACCGCGATGCCCATCCTTTGCGACTACTTCGCGCGCGGAGACCTCGAAAACACCGTCGCCGCCGCGACCGACGTCGGCCGGGCTAAACGCGTGCGCGAGTTCGCCCGGCGCCTGAACCTCGGCCTGGCCATCGTCGACAAAGAGCGCCTGGACTCCGAACACGTCGTCGCCCGCCACGTCATCGGCGATGTCCGCGGCAAGCGGGTCCTCCTG
>JAICXR010000577.1 GCA_025980355.1 Chloroflexota bacterium
CCGGGCTGCCCGCCGGCGATGGCCCGGTAGAGATGCGTCAATTGCCCCTGCGGCAGGCAGTGGCAGGCCAGGCCGTCGGCGGCGATCAGCTCCGCCATCTTCGGCGCCAGGCCCCAATGGGAGCCGATGATGCGCGCCAGCAGCCCCGGTCGCGCCCAGTGCTGCATTCCATTGGCACGATCCGACTGCCCGGCGGAGTGGACGAGGGTCAGGTCGCGCGGATGGCCCTCCGCCAGATAGCGGGCCGCAATCGCCCGATACAGCGCCTCCGCCACGCCGATCATGCTGAAGCCGGTGGTGGCGACCGTCTGGCCGTCGCCGATCAGCGCCGCCGCTTCCGACGCCGTGAGCAGGCGGGGTACACGCCTCACAGCACCAGCCCGCCGCCGACGTTGATCACCTCGCCGGTGACGTAGGCGGCCTCGTCGGAGGCCAGGAAGGCGACGACGTTGCCGACATCGGCCGGCGTGCCCACCCGCCCCATAGGGATGCGGCCGGCGATGCGCTCCCAGGCGTCCGGCGGCATGGCCCGCGTCATCTCCGTCTCGATGAAGCCGGGGCAGATGGCGTTGGCGGTGACGCCTTTAGGCGCCAACTCCCGCGCCGCCGTCTTCGTCAGGCCGATCACGCCGGCCTTCGCCGCGGCATAGTTCGCCTGCCCGACGTTGCCCTGCCAGGAGGCGGACGAGATATTGATGATGCGCCCGGAGCCGCGCTGCCGCATGTGGACGGCGGCGGCGCGAGTGAGATAGAAGACGGCCGAGAGGTCCACGCGGATAACCGCGTCCCACTGCTCGTCCGTCATCCGGTGCAAGATCGCGTCGCGGTTGATCCCGGCGCAGTTCACCAGGATATCAAGCCGGCCAAACTGCTCAATGGCGGCCGCCACGACGCCATCCGCCTGCTGGCGGTCGCCGACATCCGCGCCAAGTGGCAGCACCTTCCGCCCCGCCGTGGCCAGAGTCGCCACGGTGTCTGCCAGCGCCTCGGCACTGAGGTCCACGATGGCCAGATCGGCCCCTTCGAGGCCCAACTTCTCGGCGATGCCGCGGCCGATGCCGCGGGCGGCACCGGTGACGAGCGCAATCTTCCCGGCTACGCGCACTGCGTCCTCATTCCTTTTCGCTGCTGGCCTGTCTCGCTCCATGATGATACTGTCAGGCCGACGTACCCGACATCGCGCCGGCGTCGTGCACAAGGAAGGGAATCCCCGTGACACTGATCTACGCCCACCGCGGCGCCTCCGGCTACGCGCCGGAAAACACCTTCGCCGCCTTCGACCGGGCGCTGGAGATGCCGATCGACGGCATCGAGACCGATATCCGGGCGACGAAGGACGGCGTCCTCGTGCTATTGCACGACGCCAAGGTCGACCGCACCACCGACGGCGTCGGCGCGGTGGCCGACCTCACGCTGGCGGAGGTGCAGCAATTGGACGCCGGCATCCGCTTCGCCGACGCCTTCGCCGGCCAGCGTATCCCCACTTTGGACGCCTTCCTGGATCGTTACGGCCAGCGTACCAACTTCTGGCTGGAGATCAAAGCGCCCGGCGTGGAGCGCGCCCTGGCGACCGCCGTCCGTGAACGCGACCTCTTCGACCGGGCGCAGTTCACTTCCTTCGACTTCGAGAGCCTGCGCCGGATGCGCGACGCAGCGCCGGAGGCCGGCATCGCCTTCATCACCAAAGAGCTAACCGCCGACACGCTGCCGCGCTGCGCCTCCATCGGCGTCTCTCAGATCTCGATCCACAACAGCACCATCACGCCGGCCATCATCGAATCCGTCCGCGCCGCCGGGATGGACGCGCGCACCTGGGGCATCGCCGATAAGGAGACGC
>JAICXR010000262.1 GCA_025980355.1 Chloroflexota bacterium
CGATGATCTGCTGGCTGAAGGTGGTGCCTTCGATCACGCCGATGAAGTCGTCGAGGATGTACTGCGCCGCCTGCTCCTGGTAATAGGGCGGGTAGTAGTAGGTGGGGGAGGCGGCGTCCTGGGGGGAAATCGGGTTGATCAGGAGTTGGGTGGTGGCCTTGTAACTGCTCGGCACCAGATAGCCATAGACCGCGCTGACCAGGGCGGTGAGGACCACGATGACGATGATGAGGCCCAGGCGACGGCCGACGATCAGCCCATAGCGATCCACATCCATGCGCTAGTACGCTCCTCTGCCAGACAGCAAGGCCGGAATCGTTTGGAGCAGGATCTTCAGGTCCAGTCCCGGCGACCAGTTCTCGATATAGTACAGGTCAAGTAATACCATCTCGTCGAAGATCAGGTCGCTGCGCCCGCTCACCTGCCACAGTCCGGTGAGGCCCGGCGTCACCTCCAGCCGCCCCTTCATCCAGTCCTCGTAGACGTCGTACTCCCGCGCCAGCGGCGGGCGAGGGCCGACCAGGCTCATGTCGCCGCTCAGCACGTTGAACAACTGGGGGACCTCATCAAAGCTGAGCCGGCGCATGAGGCGCCCGCTCCGCGTGCGCCGCGGATCGTGGCGCGACTTGAAGATGATCCGCCCGGCCTCATTCTGGGCCTGCAGCTCACCGAGCAGGGCGTCGGCATTCTGCACCATCGACCGGAACTTGTAGAACTTGAACGGCCGGCCGCCTTTGCCGATGCGCGTCTGCGAGACGATCACCGGCCCCGGGCTGTCCAGCTTGATGGCGATGGCGGCCACCGCCATGAACGGCGAGAGGAGGAGCAGGCCGAGGCTCGCCACCACGACGTCAATACCGCGCTTCAACCAGAGGTTCGGCCCCTGCAGCGGATTCTCGCGCAACCCGAGCAGGGGGATCCCCCCCAGATTATCGACGTCCACCCGCGCCAGGCTCAACTCCAGCATGTCCGGCACGATGGCAAACTCGGCGCCGCAATCCTTGCAGGCGTCCAGGAGGCGCACGATCTCGGCGTGGGCGCTGGCCGGCAAGGCGATGATGACCTGGTCGATCCTCTGCTCCCGCAGGACGGCGCGCGCCTGGGCCACCGTCCCCAGCGCCCGGAAGCGGCCGAAATCGGCCGGCGTTTCCCGTTCACCGAGGAAGCCGGCGACGCGGTAGCCCAGCGCCGGGTTGCCGGCGATCCGCTGCAGCAGCATCTTGGCGACGTTGCTTTCGCCGACCACGAGGACGTTCCGCACGTCGAAGCCGCGCCGGTAGCGGGCGACCTGGACCGCACGCACCACAAGCCGCGCCAGACCGAGGGTGATGATCGCGGCGACCACCATGTAGAGAAAGATAAAGCGGGACTGCGACGGCGGTCGCAAGACGAAGCTCAACGCGGCGATAATGCCGCCCGTCAGGATGGTGGAACGCACGATGATACCCAGTTGATCGAAGGTCGCCGTCTGTCGCCGCCGGCGGTAGATGCCCTCCACCTGCAGGAGCACGATCAGGAACGCCCAGAACCAGAGCTGGATCTGCCAGTAGGCATGCAGAGTGCTCCAGTTCTCCGGCGCCACCCTGCCGCCGAGCCCCAGGGGATAGCGGGCGACGTAGGCGGCGACGAAGGAGAGGTTGATGAGCGCGGTATCGATCAGCAGCCAGACGAGTAGCGGGAGGCCGGCGACGCGCCGGGCGGCGCCGCTCCGGCTGAGCACCGCATAGTCGTCGGCCAGGCCGGGCTGGCGCACGGTTACACCCACTTCACGCGACCTTTCCTGCGTCCGCATAGGCCGAGAGCACAGCCCGTGCCGTCCGCTCCCAGGTGAACCGGGCGGCCTGCGCGAACCCACGCCGCCGCAATTCCTGGCGGCGTTCCGGGTCGTTGGCGAGCCGCGCCATCGACGCCGCCAGGCCGTCGACGTCGAACGGGTCGAACAGGTCGGCCGCGTTGCCCGCCGCTTCGGGGAGGCAGGAGGCCGTGGAGGAGAGCACGGGAGTGCCGCACGCCATTGCCTCCACGATAGGGAAGCCGAAGCCCTCATAGAGCGACGGGAAGATCATTGCTTCGGCAGCAGCGTACCATAGCGGGGTCTCCTCCGCCGCTGCGAATCCGACAAAATGGACACTGCGCTCGACCGCCTCCCGGCGAGCATGCTGGAGTAGCCCCTCGTAGAGCCAGCCCTTGCCGCCGACCAGCATGAGGGTGTGCGGCAGGCCGCTGACGCGCTTGAAGCGGGCGAAGGCGCTGATCAGCCGTTCCAGATTCTTGCGCGGCTGCAAGGTGCCGACATGGACGAAGAAGCGCTCGGGCAGCCCCCGTCGCCGTCGGAAGTCCTCCACGGCCGACGCCCCCTGCGGCCGGTACAGCTCGGTCACGCCGGGATAGACCGTGCGCACGCGCGCCGCCGGCACGCCCAGCAGGGCGATCACGTCCCGGCGGGTGTGCTCGCTGTCGGTCAGCACCAGCCGCGCCCGCCGGGCGGAAAAGCCCGTCAGCGCCGCCTGGTACCGTCGCTTCGCCGGCGAAAAGGTGGCCGGGAAGCGCAGGAAAGAGAGGTCGTGGACGGTGAGCACTGCCGGCGCCGGCAACAGCAGCGGCAGGACGTTGACCGGCGAATGCAGGAGGTCGACGCGCTGCGCCGTCAGCAGCGGCGGCTGGAGCAGTTGCTCCCAGAGGATGCGCACGGCGGGGCGCTCCGTCGGCAGGGCCGTCCGGCGGACGGCGACGCCTGCGGGCAAGGCCAGCGCCGCCGGGCGTGCCGCCGGCCCCACGAAGGCGGTGATGCGGTCGACCGGCGGCGCGACGCGGAGGTGCGTCAGCAGTTGATAGATGTACTGGCTGACGCCGGCATTCCGATAGCTGCCGGCAAGCGAGATGAGCTGGGCGTTGATGCCGACATGCACGGTGCGACGTTAGGCGCGGACGGCGGCCGGCGTACCTGTCGCGACGTAGGCGGGCGTACACCACTGCCGGTACCGCGCGTCGCGGCCGCGCACAACGTCGAAGTAGGTCCGCTGCAACTGCTTCGTCACCTCGCCGACGCGGCCACTGCCGACGGCGCGGCGATCGATCTCCACCACCGGCGACACCTGGGCGCCGGTGCCGCACAGGAAGACCTCGTCGGCGACGTAGAGCTCGCTGCGGTCGATCGATCGCTCGACCACCGGCAGGTGCAGCGCCTCCTGGGCCAACTGCATGACGGTGCCCCTGGTGATCCCCTCCAGGATGTTGTCGCTGGCGGGCGGCGTGATCAGGGTGCCCTGGCGTAGCAGGAAGATGTTCTCGGCGCTGCCTTCGGAGACGTGGCCGTCGTGGGTCAGCATGATCGCCTCGTCGTAGCCGCCCTCCTCCGCTTCCGTCTTCGCCAGGGCGGAGTTGATATAGATGCCGGTCACCTTGGCCCGGGCGGGAGCGACATTGTCGTCGACCCGCCGCCAGGAGGACACGACGCAGCGCGTCCCGGCGTCGACGTCGATGTAAGGACCGAAGGGGACGACGAACATGGTGATGGCGGAGGTCAGGCCGTGCAGCCGGACGCCGACCTTCTCATCGCGGAGGTAGACGATCGGGCGCACGTAGCAATCTTCGCGGAATCCGTCGCGGCGCACCAGATCGCAGGCGATCCGGCAGAGCTCCTCGGTCGATTCCCTGATCGTCATGCGCAGAATCTTGGCGGAGTTGCGCAGCCGGTCGAAGTGCTCGGCCAGCCGGAACAGGTAGACCTGCTCCTCTTCGGCGTTCCAGTAGCCGCGGATGCCCTCGAAGCAGCCGGTGCCGTAGTTGAAGGCGTGCGTCACAACGCTGACTTTGGCCTCGCTGAGCGGAACGATCTTTCCCTCGAAATAGGCAAAAGCCTGGTCGGTCATCACGCCCTCCCCGGTACGGGCCGCCGCCTGCCACCGTTGACCGCCCGCGCCCGTGCCCTATGAAGGCGGGAGTATACCACTGCGGCCGACGCGGGACGGCTCAACGCCGATCGTTTTGTGGCTACCGGGCTACGAATCCGCCCATTGCAGCACCACGCCCATCGCCTCGTCCCGGTGGTCCGCCAGCAATTGGAACATCGCCGGGGCCTGCTCGGCCGGCACCCGGTGGGAGATCAGGTGCTGGACCGGCAGGTCGCCGACGGCGATGCAGCGCAGGGTCAGCGCCCGGTTCGCCGGCTCCGTCCAGCGGTTGGCGGCGTTCGCCTGAGCCGGGTGGGTGTTGGCGTGCGCCCCGATCAACGTCACGCCCCGCTGGTGAAGGTCGGCATAGAGATCGAACTGCTCGATCGCGCCCCGCGTGCTGCCCAGGGCCACGACGCGACCGTCGCGCACCGCCAAGCGCAGGGCCGGTACCAGCGCCGACGGATGGCCGGTGGACTCGAATACCGCATCAAACCCCTGGCCATCGGTCCAGCGCGCCAGTTCTTGACGCGCCGCCGCGTCGTCTCCCGGGTCGAAGGCGGCATCGAAGCCGATCTCCCGGGCCAGGTCGCGCCGGCGCGCGATGAGGTCGACGCCCACCACCGGACGTGCCCCGTTCAGCCGGGCCCACAGACCGGCCAACTGCCCGATCAGCCCCAGGCCGATCACTGCCACAGTCTCCCCGAGCGCCAGATCGGCCCGGCGCACGCCGTTCAGGGCGATCGGCCCCAACGTCCCGAAGGTCGCGGTCGCGTCGCTCACCTCGTCCGGAACCGCGACACAGCGCGCCGCGTCGAGCACCACCGCCGAGGCGTGGCTGCCGGCGCCGGAGACGCGGGTACCGGGGGACCAGCCCTGCACACCGGCCCCGACGGCCAGCACCGTGCCGACGAGCGAGTAGCCGAGGCGGAGCGGCTTGTCCCGCCAGTCCGGCCCCATCCCCTTGCGGTCGGCGGTGATGCCGGTCAAATTCGCCAGCTCCGTCCCGGTGCTGATCAGCGTGGCCCGCGTCGCGATGAGCAGCTTGCCGGGCGGCGGGGTGTCGGGAAGGTCGATGATTTCCCATTCCAAGGTCCGGGGAGCGTAGGCGACCACACGTCGAGCCTGCATAAAAGTCCTCCGCTGCTGGAACGCGCCGGTCCTACCGGCGACCGATGAAGCCGAGGTGAGTCTACATGCCAGGAAGCATGCTGTACAGTCGCTCTTGCGGGCTATCGCCTGGGGCGTGTTATCGCAAGTCCAGCCAGGCTGCCCCCATCCAGGCCCAATCCTGCCCCTTGTGCCAACGGTAGACCGTGCGCCCGGCGTGTTCCAGCCGCAGCTCGGCCGGCGACTCGACCAGGCGCAGGACACGGCCCCGAAAGGCGCACATGGCGTCGAACGTCTCGCCAGATGCGGGCAATGGCTCCGCGATCGGCCCGGCAACGCCGGCCAGGTAGCGGAAGGCTTTATCGGCCCAGCCCGCCACGTGCAGGATGTCGCGTAGCTCGGGC
>JAICXR010000280.1 GCA_025980355.1 Chloroflexota bacterium
ACTTAAAATCCGAGGCCCGCGAGGGCGTGCGGGTTCGACTCCCGCCTCCGGCACCAGAGGGCAGGCCCGTTTTTCGCGTCTAGGACGGCCCCCAGAATATGCTTCGTACCCTAGCTCCCCCACCCGGCTTGCCCTGACGCAGACACCCGCACGATGTCATGCAGCTTTACATCGGTGGCGTTGCATGCGTACAATAGTGCCCGCGCGAGTGGAGACCATGAGGGCCGGGTGACATTGGCTGTGTCCGTCGGCGTTCAGTGCGTGTTCAGCATCCGACAATCCCTAGGCGGCGGCGTGGCGCGGTGCCGATATGCCGTGCTGTTGCCTCGCTGCCCACGGGAGCGTCTATGCATGGTAAAGCGACGGGGCACTGGGCGGGCCCTGAATTCGCCCGGATAAGGACAGCGACAGCGTATGATCCATCGAACACCGTCCGAACTGACGCGGCGGCACGCGATCAAGGGGATGCTATCGATCACTGCCGGCATCGCCGGCACCGCCTTGCTGGCAGCCTGCGGCGGCGGCACTGCCGGCGGCACGGGTACCGCGGCGACCGCCGGCAGCGCCGTTGTTACGGCTACGAGCGGTAGCACTCCGGCCACGACCAGCGCCGCCACGAGTAGTGCAACGGCATCGGCTGCCGCCACGACCACCGGGAGTACCGCCGCGACGACCTCCGCCAGCGCGGCGACGTCCGCGGCCAGCACTGGCGCGACGAGCGCTGCCAGCGTGGGATCGGCCGCGGCAGCCGCCACGGGGGCTATCGCCAAGGGTGGCACTATCAAGATCGGCATCGATCTGCCGATCACCGGCGCCGACGCCAGCGACGGCGTTCCCGCCGAAAATGGCGCCAAACTCGCCATTGATCAGGCGAATGCCAAGGGCACAGTCGCCGGCTATAAGCTGGAGGCGACGGTCCTGGACGATGCGGTGAACGGCGTCCACGACCCGGCGCAAGGAGCGCGCAACACCCAGCAGTTCGTCGGCGACAGTGCCACTGTTGCCTTCATTGGCCCCTTCAATAGCAACGTGGCGAAGGCGGAGATCCCGATCAGCAACGAGGCGGGCCTGGCCCAGATCAGCCCCTCTGCCACCAACGAGGGCCTCACCAAGCCGCAGTTCGGCGGGCTCGATCTGCGGAAATCCAATCCGACCCGCATCGCTTTCTTCCGGGTCTGCACCACCGACGACATTCAGGGTCCCGCCGGGGCTGACTACGCGCTCACCAAGCTCAATAAAAAGGCTGCCTATATCGTTGACGACAACGAAACCTATGGCAAGGGTGTCGCCGACAACTTTGAAAAGGAGTTCATCGCTAAGGGCGGCAAAGTGCTGGGCCACGACCACTTGACAAAGGGGCAGACCGACTTCAAGTCGCTGCTCACAAGGATCAAAGGCACCAATCCCGATATTGTCGTGTATGGCGGCGTCAGTTCCACCGGAGGTGGTTTGTTGCGTGGCCAAATGCCGGATGCCGGCCTCGGTTCGCTGCCCTACCTCGGTTTTGACGGCATCAGCAATGCGCAGTTTATCAAGGATGCCGGCAGCGCTGCGGACAATTGCTACTACACCGTGGCCGCGGTCAACGCCGCCAAGATCCCGTCTGCCAGCCAGTTTATCGCCGATTACAAGGCGGCCTACAAGACGGACATCGGCGCCTACAGCGCTAACGGCTTCGATGCCGCGAACATCATCATCGCCGCCATCGCCAAGGCCGCTGCCGCCGGTAGCGTCACCCGCGAGGCCGTACGCGCGAACATCGCGGCCACGAAGGACTACAAAGGCGTCATCGGCTCGACCTCCTTCGATGAGAATGGTGATACGACCAACCGCATCATCAGCATCTACTCGATCACGAAGGGGCAGACCAACTTCGCCGACCAGATTACCGCCTGATCACCGGCCAATTTCGCAAGGGAGACGAACACGCGCCCGTCCCCCTTTGCGTGCCCACGACAGCATGTCGCCACCGTTCTTGACGTCCGCCGGAAACTCGACTATCGTCTCGTGCAGAGAGGACAACAAGGTGGGTTTTGGCCGGCTATGAGATCTTCCTGCAGCAGATGGTTAATGGGATCACGCTCGGCGGTATCTACGCCCTGATCGCGCTTGGCTACACCATGGTCTACGGCATCATCGAGCTCATCAACTTCGCCCACGGCGATGTCTTCATGCTCGGTGCCTTCATCGCTATGACGTTGCTTACCACCCTTGGTTTGACCAATACGCTCGACGGCGCCACCCTGATCGTGGCGCTGCTGGGTGTGCTGATCGCGACCGGCGTGCTGACCGGATTCGTGGGCGTGATCATCGAGCGCGTCGCCTACCGTCCGCTGCGCAACGCACCGCGGCTGGCACCGCTAATCTCGGCCATCGGCGTCTCCTTCATCCTCCAGAACATCGTCTTTGTCTGGATGGGGCCGAATAACCAACGCTTCCCGAATATCCTGCCCAATCCCACACACGACTTCGGCCATGTCACCGTGACGACCAAAGAAGTGTTGATCGTTGTCCTCTCCGTTGTCTTGATGATCTCCTTGCAGACCTTTGTGCAACGCACCCGGCTGGGCAAAGCTATGCGCGCCACCGCCCAGGACCGGGAGGCGGCCTCGCTGATGGGTATCGACGTCAACCAGACCATCGCCTTGACATTCTTTATCGGTTCGCTCCTGGCCGGCGCGGCCGGCATCGTGTACGGCCTGTACTACAATTCCATCCGTTTTGACCTGGGCTACGAAGCCGGCCTTAAGGCGTTTACGGCGGCCGTGCTTGGGGGCATCGGCAATATCGGCGGCGCCATGACCGGCGGCTTCCTGATCGGCATCGTCTATGCCCTGGCTACCCAGTACATTCCCGACGGTGATGCCTGGGCCAACGCCGTCGTCTTCGGGATCCTGATTCTGGTGCTGGTCTTCCGCCCGCAGGGGTTGTTGGGCCAACGAATAGCGGAACGAGCGTGAGTGCACGTGCTACCGCCCGCACGCATTCCGGCGTGCGACAGCGCCTGACCGTTCGCAGCATCCTCCTCTGGCTCCTGCTGGTACTCTTGCTCCTCAGCGTGCCCCTCGTCGATCGCAATATCGCTCAGGTCAGCGCCGCCGCCGACGCCGGCGTCTTCGTGTTGCTCGCGCTCGGTCTGAATATCGTCGTGGGCTACGCCGGGCTGCTCGACCTGGGTTACGCCGCCTTTTTTGCCATCGGCGCCTACGTCTTCGGCCTCACCGCCTCGGCCCAGTTCAATTTGCACTTCAATTTCTGGCTGATGTTACCCGTGGCGGCCATCGTGGCCGCCATGTTCGGTGCGACGTTGGGCTTCCCTACCTTACGCCTGCGCGGCGACTACATCGCCATTGTCACGCTCGGCTTCGGTGAGATCGTGCCCACCGTGATCCTCAACCTGCCGAACATCACGAACGGTCCGAACGGACTGACGGCGGTCGATCATCCGAACCTGCCCGGCCTATCCTTCGGCCTCAACCCGATTCCCTACTACTATCTCATCCTGCTGATCATTGGCGGCTGCGTCTGGATGAACAATAATCTGCGCGACTCACGGCTCGGGCGCGCCTGGATGGCCGTCCGAGAAGACGAGATCGCGGCATCCGCAATGGGCATTAACACCACGATTGTGAAGTTGTTGGCCTACGCCCTTGGCGCCAGCTTCTCCGGCTTCGCCGGCGTGTTTTACGCTTCGAAGCTGGGTAGCGTCAGTCCGGATAACTTCCAGTTTGTGGTGTCGGTGCAGATCCTGAGCATGGTCGTCCTTGGCGGACTCGCCAGCATCCGGGGCGTCATTGTGGGAGCCGTCGTGTTGTACCTGCTGCAGGGCTTCTTCCTCAACCAGTTGACGATCTGGTCCCACGCCCTGGGCAACAGTTTTCACGTCGGGTTCCTGACCGTCGTCGACTTCAACAGTCTGAAGTACGGCCTCTATGGCGTCGCGCTGGTCGCCATGATGCGGTTCCGGCCGGAAGGGTTGATCCCCAGTAGCACTCGGAAAGCCGAACTGAAACGGGGCGTCGTCGAAGCATCCGTCTTCGGCGTAGACGGTGAACCGGCGTGATCCCCGACAGCGGCGGCATAGTCGCCCCGGCCCTGACCCTCAGCAGGAAGGAGGACGACGTCATCCTTGCCGCCGGCCAACTCACCAAGCGATTCGGCGGTCTCGTCGCCGTGAACGGCGTGAGCTTCGACGTACGGAAGGGCGAAATCTTCGCCTTGATTGGTCCGAACGGTGCCGGCAAGACGACCTGCTTCAATCTGCTGACAGGATTGTACACGCCGACCGCCGGTGAGGTGCGCTTCGAAGGGCGGATCATCAATCGCCTCCGGCCGGACCAGGTGACCGCCCTCGGTCTGGCTCGCACCTTTCAGAACATTCGCCTATTCAGTTACATGACGTCGGTGGAGAACGTCATGGTCGGCTGCCACACCCGCATGCACGCGCACTTCTGGGATTCGCTGCTGCGGACACCGCACGCCCGCGCCGAGGAAACCAGCATCTATGAATTGAGCCTGGCCCTCCTGGACTACGTCGGCCTGAGCAGCCAGGCCCACGTCTACGCGCGCAACCTTCCCTACGGCTTGCAACGACGGTTGGAAGTCGCCAGGGCGCTGGCGACACGCCCTCGTCTGCTCCTGCTGGACGAGCCCGGCGCCGGGATGAATCCGCAGGAAAAGCACTCCCTGATGGATCTGATCCGCAAGATTCGGGACGGTGGCATCACGATTTTCCTGATTGAGCACGACATGCGCCTGGTCATGACCGTTTCCGACCGCATCGCCGTACTGGACTTCGGCCAGAAGATCGCCGAGGGCCTGCCGGCGGAAATCCGCGCCAACCCGAGGGTCATTGAGGCCTATCTCGGCAAGGACGCCTGAGGTGCCCTTGCTGGAGCTTGAGGGAGTGGACGCCTATTATGGGCGCGTCCAAGCGCTGCGCGCCATCTCACTCACGGTCGAGGTAGGCGAAGTGGTCACCTTGATCGGCGGCAACGGCGCCGGCAAATCCACGGCGCTGCGGGCGGTCACCGGCCTGGTTCCGGTGGCGGCGGGCGCGATCCGCTTCGACGGCATGGACATTACCCGCCTGCCGGCGGCGCAGATCGTGCGCCGTGGCGTCGCCCATGTCCCCGAAGGACGGCGGCTGTTTGCAC
>JAICXR010000556.1 GCA_025980355.1 Chloroflexota bacterium
CAATACGAGCCGGCCATCGGCGCTGAGCGCCGTCGGGCTCGCCGCGACGTTGTGCAGCGGCGTCGACCCGCCACCGGGGCCGAAGGGACGCAGGGCCACGTACAGCGTCCAGGGCCGCGGCGTGCCGCCGGCACTCAGCGTCGCCTGGACGAAGACCCGTTGCCCGCCGGGTGAACCGGGGGCGGTCGGGTCCGCAGCGTCCGAGGCGGCGAAGACGGTGGTGGTGAGGGTGGCGCCGGCAACCGCCCAGCGGGTGGTGACGAGCGGCAGGTCCCCGCCGGCGAGCGACTGGGTCACCTGATTCAGTTGTGGGACGTAGAGGGTGCCGTCCTGATCGTCGCGCAACCAGAGGCTGATCCCGACGCTGTTGCGGTTGGGCGAAAGGGTGCCATCGGTCGCGATCAGTCCTTCGGTACCGCCGCCGGCCAGGCCGACGCTGCCCCAGGCGAGCCGGTGGTCGGCGAACCAATTGGGCCAGATCGCCTCCGGGTGCGCGGCGCGATAAGCCTTGAGAGGGTCGGCCTCAGCCGGGTCGACGGCTGACGCGCTGGCTGGCGGCGCGGCGGCCATTGGGAAGCCGCCGGTGGGAATCGCCGCCGCCGATGAGGGCGACACCAGGACCGCTAGGAGCAGACTCGCGACCGCCCAGGCATAGACCAGGAACGCGATCCCCCACCGGCGCGGCACTGTCAAACCGGCGTGCCTCCTCGATGGCCCTGGTCTGCGACGAAGACCATGTAGCCTACCAGGGAGCGGCGCCGCCGGGCACGTCGGTCAGTAGATAATCCGTACCGGCGTGCCGATGGAGGTCCAGGGCACCAGGAAGTTGATCGTGGCAAGTTGCGTGTTCACGCAGCCGTGCGAACCGGCGCGGACCGTGCCATCGGGGTCCATATGCGGCAGGTCGGTTCCTGGTCCGTAGTACGGGCGCCAGGGCGCGTCGTGGATATAGAAGCCATCGGTCCGGAACTGCAGCGCGTAGTGCGTCGGCGAGTCCGGGTACCAGAAGGGGGAACCGGGCGGGAACGGCGAGATGAACTTGAAGTTCGGAATCTTCACCTGGATCGCGTACAGGCCCGTCGGCGTCGGCTTCGCCGGTTCACCCGTCGTGACATCGGCATCCCAGGCCACGCCGCCGCCGTCATAGGCCCATAGGTGTTGGCGAGAGAGCGAGATACCGATGGAACGGCCATTGCCGACCGGGGCCGGGATCGGCCCTGGCGGCGGCGCCACCATGGCGGCCGGCAAGGTCACCGGGGGGATATTGCTGACCAGCCCGGAATAGACCCAGCCGCTGCCTTGCGGCGCGCTGACGTTGTACCAGAGCGGATTGGGCGGCGCCAGGATCTCACCCGGGGCGTAGGCGTAGACCGTCAACGCCTGATTGACCGGGATGTTCGCCAGCCAGGCACTGTCGGTGCTGGGCGCGCTGTACAAATAGATGTAGCTGTAGCCCACGCCCCCGGCGTTGGCGTAGCCGGTCCAGCCGGTGGCCCCACCGGCGGTGTAGGTACTGACGTACTGGCCACCCTGTTGGACGATCGCGGTATCGGCCAAGGCCGGGGCGGCCTGGGCCGCGAGCCAGGCGGCAGGGAGCCCGGCCGCCGCTTTCAGAAATGTTCGTCGTTGCATGCGTTTGGTAGTTCCGCCGGTGGCCACGGTGAACAGTCCGGCGGAACACTCCTTTCTACTATCCCTATTGCCGTGTACAACGCACAAGGCGTACCAAACGTATCGACTACTGAGCGAGCGTGTAGTGTAGCCGGTATCCGCCGGGCGGTGAGACATCCTGGGCAGGGTCGGAAAGCAGACCCGGGACCGGGAGGGCCGTCCGTCCCCTACCGCGACACCACCAGCGATCGTCGTGGCGCACCGACTTTCTGACGGACCGGTCGAGAGCGCCACCAGGCGAAGGCGGCGTTGCCGATGAGCAAGCCGGCCAGGAGGAAGTACTGCGGATGGAAGGCGAACTGCACGGCGAAACTGAGCGCCGCCACGCCGACGCCATAGACCAGTTGTTCGCCGTAGCGCGCCGGCGAGGTCGGGGGGTCGGACAGCATGAAGGCGGCGAAGA
>JAICXR010000357.1 GCA_025980355.1 Chloroflexota bacterium
GATGAGGAGGATGTTCGGCCGGGTGGTCGCCACGGATGTCTAGCTCCTGTCGTTCTGAGTGTGCCGCCCCGGCACTATACCGCGTCCCGCTCCGCGGCATCCATCGCTCCCAGCAGAACTGGCCGCCGTCTTGCTCAGTCGGGTGGTGCTATCGGGAGCGGACGATCATCGCTTGCGCGCTGCATCCGGCGCGACCATGATCGCCGACTACAGGAGAGGAAATGAGCATGGCTGAACACGAACACCACGACGAGGGCGACGGGCAGCGGGTCGGCTACGCTTCGCCGCAAGAGGCTGGGCAGGCCGCTCCCGAGGAGATCGTCTACGTCGCCGGATTGCACGTCGGCACCGGCGTCGATGAACCCGACTTTCTGGGAGTGGTCGACGTCAATCCGCGGTCGGATACCTATAGCCAGATCGTCCATCGAACGAGCATGCCCAATGTCGGCGACGAGCTTCACCATTACGGCTGGCAGTTCTGCAGCAGCGCCTGCCACAGTTCGCTTGAGCGAAGGCACCTCGTCGTCCCCGGCTTCCGCTCCAGCCGGCTACACATCGTCGACGTAGGCAGCGATCCGCGCCATCCCGAGATTGCGAAGGTCATCGAAGGCGACGAGATCAAGCGCAAGACCGGCCTGTCGGCGCCGCACACCGTCCACTGCATGCCGGGCGAGATCGTCGTGGTGAGCATGCTGGGCAATGCCGATGGCGACGCCCCCGGCGGCTTCCTGGTCCTGGACGCGCAGACCTTCGACGTGCTGGGCCGCTGGGAGAACGACACCAACTCGATGCAGTTCACCTACGACTTCTGGTACCAGCCGCGCCAGAACGCCATGGTCTCCAGCGAGTGGGCGGCGCCCAACACCTTCCAGGGCGGCTTCGACCTGCAGGACGTGTCGGCCGGCAAGTACGGGCACAGCATCCACTTCTGGGACCTCGCCGCGAAGCGCGTGACCCAGAGCATCGACCTGGGCGCCGATGGCATGATCCCGTTGGAGGTGCGCTGGCTGCACAACCCGGAGGCGCAGACCGGCTACGTCGGCGCGGCGCTCTCCAGCGTGATCTGGCGTTGGTTCCGCGACGGCGACCGCTGGCAGGTCGAGAAAGCGATCGAAGTCGAGCCGAAGGAGACGGGGGGCTGGCCGTTCCCGGTGCCGGGCCTGATCACCGACCTGGTCCTCTCCATGGACGACCGTTTCCTCTACCTGTCGAACTGGCTGCACGGCGACTTGCGCCAGTACGACATCGCCGACCCGGCGCACCCGAAGTTGACCGGGCGGGTCTGGCTCGGCGGCGTCATCGGCCAGGAAGGGCACGGCGGCCGCACGTTCGACGGCGGCCCGCAGATGTTGCAACTGAGCATGGATGGTCGGCGGCTGTACGTCACCAACTCGCTCTACTCCAGTTGGGATAACCAGTTCTATCCCGGCATGAAGTCCTGGATGCTCAAGCTCAATTGCGACCCGAACGGCGGCATGGCGCTGGATGAAGGGTTCAAGGTCGACTTCGGCGCCGCCCGGGGCCACGAGATCCACCTGCCCGGCGGCGACTGCACGACGGAAATCTTCCAGTAGTGCCGACTCGACGTTGAGGTCGAGGCGGCGCCGCAGTCCTCCCCGCAAGTCGCCTCGGCGCGGGCGTACGCGCCTCAGACGGGTAGGATATGCCACGAGCGCGCAGCGTAACCGGCCAACCCCGGGCCGCACGACGCGATGGGTATGCTGCGTTGGGGGAGCGAGACGATGCACGAAGCCGGTGGAGACCGACGTCCACGAGACGGGACGCGCGGCCCACGTCAGGCCTGGGGCGCACCTACGGCCGGCTGGGAACCGCCCGCCGAATGGGCAGTCTCCCGCCTCCTGGCCACGCTGCGCGCCCGCTTTCCGGAGATCCAGGCTCGATACCAGGTACGCGCGCTGTGGTTATCCGGCTCCTACGTCAGGAACGAGCAGATGCCGGACAGCGACGTGGACATCCTGGTGGAATTCACGCAGACGCCCGGGATCTTCAAATATGTTGAGTTCCGGGATTACCTGAGCGACCTCCTGGACCTGCCGGTAGACCTTGTCGCGCGAAGCGCGGTCAAGGCGCAAAGCGGTCAGCACGGCCCCCGGGAGATCGTGGCGATCTGATCACGCTGCACAAAGCCGAACCACTCCCACAGCCCGGAGTCGCACCTGTGTGCCAACGCCGCTGCTTCCGTCGGCGTCACAATCCGCGCCCGTTCCGCCCGTTGCGCCACGTCGGTCGGCGATTCCGACAACCAGGCGCCCGCCGCCGACTCTTCGGCAGCCCCTACCCTCGGAGCATGGTAGTCCCTCCGAGCACAATGTTACCGGGCAGGCCGGACGCACTCGTTAGTCCCCACCGGGGGTCGGACTCTTCTGCCGCAGACGCCATGGCAGGTCGCCGTCGCCCGCGCGGCGAAAAAGCCCCTCTCCAGTTTGCTGCGGAGCGGTGAGGGGGCGGCGTGTTCGGATCAGTTCCGAGTGTAACAACACCGCCAGGATGGCGACCTGGAGCAGCGTCATCAAGACGGCCTCGCCGGTCAGCGAGCCGGTGAGGTCCAGCGCAAAGGGGAGCACGGCACCAGGGAGGAAGAAGGCGAGGCGCAACAGCGCCATATGGGGAGCTGCGCCCGGCATCGTGAAGAGGAAGATGGCGCCGGGGACCAGCAGCAGCGCGGCGCCGTGGATGTTGCTGTCGTAGCTGACCAGCAGGGTGACCAGCAGGGTGGCCAGCATCTGGCCGGCAAAGCGTTGATCGCGTGGCTGCCAGGGTCCCCGCCAGATCGGAATGAGTGCGGCGACGGAAAGTGCCGAAAGGGCGACGGTGAGCGCCAGGGTGGGCTTCTCGGCAAGAGCAGGGGCGAGGGCAGCCAGCAGGCCATGCCAACTGATCATGATTCGGGAAGCGATCTCGCTGATGGCCGTGTGGTACCCGCCCGCCGCTGTCAGGAGGGCGAGGTAGGCCTTCGTCCCGGACGGTCCGAGTAGCAGCAGCGAGGAGAGGATGACGGCCGCACCGACGGCCGACAGTCCGGCGACCGTGTGCCAGCGACGCTTCCACAACAAGACCAACGCGATGACGACGGCGTATTGCGGTTTGAGCAGCAATCCGCCCAGCCATAATCCGGCCTTCACGTCCTGCCCGGTCTCCAGGGCCCGGTACGCGCGGTAAAAGCTATAGAGCAAGAGGCCGGTCGGCTGGCCGAGGTAGAACCCGAACACGAGCGGGAAGAACAGCAGCATGGCGGCCGTTGCCACCCAGATCCGACGGCCGCCGCGCTGGGCTAGCCTCCGCAGCACCCAGACCGCCGCCGCCCCATTGAGCAGCGTCCAGAGGACAAAGGCAACGGTCGGCGGCAGCAGTGTCAGGGGCGCGAGCGCCAGGAAGAAGACGGGCAGATATTCCGCTGGCGCCACCAGGAGACCGGCGGCGTGGAAGGTGTGGGCGGCCGCCGCCAGGCTGGTGGCGTCGTAGATCGCGGCGGCGCCATGGGCGCGCCAGGCCAGCGCGGCGGCCCAGTAGATGGCGAAGTCGAGATCGAAGGGGTGGTAGCCCTTGAGGAGCGCCAGCAACGGCCAAAAGCCGGCGGCGAGCGCGAACCAGACCGTGAGGAGATAACGTTGCAGGCGTCCGGTCATAGAGCATGCCTCTCGTGCGCATTGCCGAGGACGGCCCACGCCGCCGCAGGAGTATGCCCCATCGGCGGGGGTGCGGCACGCTCACGGCGCCGAAAGGGCTAAGCGGTCCTCGCCATCAGTACCGGTAACTCGCCGTCAGTAACGGGGCGTCAGTTCGCGCTTCGCCCGCCGCAATGCCGCCGCCGATGACGACGGCCTGGAGTGATCGACCCACGCGCCGTCCTCCTCGCCAGCGGTCGGGGCCGCCGGGACGTCAACTCATCCGAGCACGCCCGAGCATACCGCCGGCCAGACGATGCGTCGGTAGCGTTTATCACGCTCGCCCGCCAGCGCGCCGGGGACGGCTCCTCACGTCCCCGCCGTTGCCGCCAGCACTCGGCGCACTTCCGCTTCGAAGTCGCGTTGCACGGCCAGGGTGAGCACGTCGCC
>JAICXR010000261.1 GCA_025980355.1 Chloroflexota bacterium
ATCAACTCTCCGGCTGGGTCAGACGGTCGAAAGAACTCCCCGTCCGGAGCGACGAACCAGTCGTGCAGCCGCATGAAACCATCGCCGCCGGGGTTGCCCGGTTCGTCGTTCGGCCCCGCGATGTACCCGTCGAGGGACATCGACATGTAGAGCACCGATGCAGACACTGCGACCTCCCGTCGTCTCGATCCAAAATGGTTCCGATCTATACGACGAACAGGGGAAGCCGAATTCGACACGGTGGACGATGATGACCCTTGCAGCGCCGCGTCGTGCCGGGCGACGGACGGTGGCCGGAGGCGAAGCACACCCGGTCAGCGAATCGGCGCGCCGCCTGGAGTGGCCGGCCGCGGTGCCGAGCCGCCCCGGCTAACCGCCCTGCTTGGCTAGCAAGGCGTTGATCGGGCCGACCAGGCCGCCGAGGATGTCGCGCGGGTTGCCCTTGTTCTCCCAGATGCTGGCGAGCGCCGGATTGAGGAGATTGGAGATCTGCGTCCAGGCCGGCGTCATGGGGGGCTGGAACTTGGCGTCGGCGATCTGGTCGATCACGAGCTGATTTTCGGCCGGCGACATGACATTGTTGAGGAACTGGGGCGACGCCACCACCGACTTGCGTTGCGGCACGCCGATCTGTTGGGCGTACTGCATGCGGATCAGATGCCCTTGGGTGCTTTCCATAAAGCTGGCGGCTTCGAACGCTTCGGCCGGATGCTTCGTCCGCGCGTCGACCGAGACGGAGTTGGAAATCATGTCCGAATGGTGGCCGGCCGGCCCCTTCGGGAAGGGCCCCAGTTTCCAGGTGAAGCCGTGGATCGCCTTGGCATACTGGCCGTTCTGGGAGCGCCGCGTGAAGATCATCGCCGTGTTGCCGCTCTCGAAGACCGTGTTCGCCGCCGTCTTGGCGAGCACCTCGGGCGTCGGCCCCACCTGCTGCTTGTAGATACTGTCCTGCATCCACTGGAACGCCGCAACGCTTTGGTCGCTATCGAGGACACATTTGGTGTTGTCGTCGCTCAGCACGTTGCCGCCGTAGGAAAAGAGGAACGGCCACCAGGCGGCCTCGGCGCTGTAGTAGCCGTAGACGCTGGTCCCGCCGCCCGCTTTCTGCGTGAGCTTCGCCGCCGCGGCGAGGAAGGCGTCGTTCGTCCAGCTATCGGCGTCTTTGAGGGTGGTCGGCGGCAAGGGGATGCCCGCGCGCTGGAACAGATCGACGTTATAGAAGAGCACCGTCGGCGCGCCCTCCCGGGGGATGGTGTAGACACGGTTCTGGTAGAGAAAGGCGTTCCACACCACCGGGAAGAAATCGTCCTTGTTGAAGGTGGCGGACTGGTTGATATAGGAGGTGAGATCGAGCAGGACGCCCTGCCGCACGGCGGAGATGTAGTAGGCGCTGCCGAGCTCAAAGAGGTCGGGGGCGGAGCCGCCGGCGATCATGGTCTGCAACTTGGCCGGCGCCGCGCCCAGGATGCCGGTGATCGGGAGGTAATCGACGTGGATTTTGTCCTGCATCTGGTTGTAGGCCGCGACCTCGGCGATGTGACCGGCGGCGACAAACGGGTCGTCCTCCCCGCCCCAGGCGACGGTCACCGCGCCCTTGGCGGGTGCGACGGTGGGACCCGGCGTCGGCGCGAGGACCGCTTCCGCCGACGCGCTGGAGCCGGCGGCACTGGTCTGCGTCGCTGGCTGTTTGGTGCTGCTGACCGCGCTTGAACGATCGGTGGTGACCCGGGTGGTCGCGGTTGCCGCGGCCACGCCGGTTGCCGCGGCGGTCGCAGTAACCGTGCTGGTGGCGCTGCCGCAGGCGCTCAGCAAGGCCGCTCCGAAAGCGCCGGCCCCGCCGCCGGCAATTCGGCCCAAGAAACGCCGACGCGATTGCCGCAGCTCGCCACCCATCAAGTGCCTCCTCAGCTTGCTCCACGACCGTGTCGGTAGTACTGTACTACGCACTGTGGCGCCGATGGGGTAGGAGAAGCCATGTTGCCCAACGGCTGCCGGTTGCGGCTGGAGGTCACGTCGTGCCTGTATTCCTGCAAGAGCGGCGCAAGAGCGAGCGACACATCGTTGTCGAGGTAGAACGCCGCCATGGGAGGATGCTTAGGCGCTGTTCAGCAGGATGCGGGCGTCGATGCTGGAGGTATGGATATCGTACCCGGCGTGGCGACTGGCCTGTTCGCTACGCCCGCTTGGGGCGGCGGCTCAGGCCCCGGTAGGCAAGCACGAGGCCGGCAAGTGCGACGACGCTGCCGATTCCGGTCCAGAGCAACTGCCTGGACATGAAGCTGCCGGCGATCAGGCCGGCTCCTTGCAAGGCCCAGACGATGCCAACCGCCAGACAGATCAGGCCCGCAATGAGGCTGGACCAACGGATGCCGATGGTGTGCATGGAAGCTCCTCCAGCGAAACGATCAAGCCGCGGATAACGGTCGACGACTAATACGGAGAGGGTAACACCGTCCGGCTGTGGGTGGCGCCCATGCCCGTTCGGTCTTGTATGCACCGGCGAGAATCGTTCGTCGGGATGGCACCCGCCGTCGACAGCGCCGGTCAGGCTTCGCGCTCCGGGCTGTCCATCGTTTGCTCCGCCACTTCCGTCTCGACGGCCTCCAGGATCTTGACGGCGACGGCGTCGACAGGGTCGGGCGTCGGCATGCCTGGCCGCCTGGTGTCCGCGGGCCTGGCGCCGGGACGGCTCTGGCTCGTGATCGCGTTCCGGCCAAAGTCCGTCGCCGTGAGCCGCGGGTACATCACGCTGACGCGGATATTGTCCTTCGCCAGCTCGGCCCGCGCCGTCAGGGTGAGGCCGTTCAGCGCGTACTTCGTGGAGGCGTAGGCGGCGAGGCCCGGGATGTGCATCTTCGAGACGTTCGAACTGATGTTGACGATCATCCCGCCGCCCTGCGCCCGCATGACCGGGATCACCGCCTGCATCGCCAGGAGCGGGCCGTAGAGGTTCAACTCCATGATCTGGCGGTACTGCTCCAGGTCGATCTGGTCGATCGGCGCGTACATCCCCTGCCCGGCGTTGTTGACCAGGAGGTCTATCCGACCGTAGTGGGCATGGACCGCCGCGACCATGTGCTTGATCGACGCCGCGTCGCGCATGTCGGTGGGGATGGCGAAGGAGCCCGCCAATTCGCCGGCCAGGCGGGTCAGCGTATCGGCGGAGCGGCTGGCCAGGGCCACGCGGGCGCCATGCGCCGTGAAAAGCCGGGCGGTCGCCAAGCCGATGCCCATCGACGCCCCCGTGATGAGCGCGACCGCGCCACGAATCTCCATGTATGCGCCTTTCTCCTCGCGGAGCGACCACCCGCCCCGCCCTATCTCCGGCGCCGGCTTCAACGAAAGAGTCGCTCCCGAGGGAAGCCTATCCGTCCGGAGAAATCCTTGCACCACCTGACTTCAGGCAGCCTTCCCGTCGCGGGCAAAGCCGTCACGGGGCCAACAACGTGTGCAATTTGCCCAAGACCTCCGCCATGACCGCGGCAGGTAGCGGACACACGAAAACCGCTTGCCGACTGCGCCAGTCCAGACTCTTGACTTGATCGGCCAGCACCACGCCACGTACGGGAAGGCCCGGTGGAATCTGGACCTCGAAGGGATAGCCTTTCACCTGGCTGGTGATTGGACAGAAGATCGCTAATCCGATCCTCCCGTTATATCTTGCGGGCGAGAGGATGATTGCCGGCCGCCGACGGGCCTGCTCGTGGCCGGACTGCGGATTAAGGCTGATCCAGACGACATCGCCGCGATCCGGCACCCATGGTGGCGGGCATACCACGTTTCGATGCCCGTTGCCGGACCCGTCGCCACTTCAGCATGGACATTCAGGTCGTTCACGCCGGCAAGCAGGTCATCGAGTGTGAAGGAATCGGCCTCTATCCGTTCGATCAGGAGTTTTCCATCGATGAGTGATAGGGTGATCGGCGTGTTCTCCTGAAGGCCCGCCTGCTGGGCAAACGCCTTGGGAATGCGCACACCTAAGCTATTTCCCCACCGCTGAACGCGAGTTTTCATCGCCGGCTCTCCTATTTCATATCTACAAAGAAGATACCAGGGGTAAGGATGGGCGCGACGCATCGCGCCTGCGGATGACAATTCTCAGCCGCACGTGCTGGCTCCGGTCAGCTGGCGGGCGGCGAGCGGAGGGCGCCCGCTCCGTATCCGGGAAGTTACCGCGCTGAGTCCCGGTGGTACCGGGCGACGTGACGCCGGCGTAGCCGGCCATGGTGCTCAGGTCACTGGGGCGGCTCGCCCGGCGCGTAGGGGACGCCGGCCTCGGCGACGTGGCGGACGGGCGGCGCGGTGTCGCCCCAGGCGAGCGGCATGGTCGGGACCACCATCAGGCCCTCGTCGGCGGCGCCGACGGTCCGCGTCCGGCCCTCGCGCCAGAGTTGGGCGGTGTAGGCGCAGACGACGGCGTCGAGTTGGTGTTCCGAGGCCTCCGGATGCTGGAGGCCCGGCACGAGCGGCTGGAGGGCGTGGTGGATGCGCCGCCGGCCGAGCGGGGTACGTTTGCCGGTGGCCGGCAGGTCGAGCAGGCGCAAGGTGGCGTAGGGGTAGACCTCCAGCGGCTCCCAGCCGGCGCCGCGCAGCGCTTCGGCCAGGCGGATGCCCCGGCGCGCCAGCACCTTGAGCAGCGCTGTGGCCAGCGTCGGCACTTTCATCCGGAGGAGGTCGCGCTCGACCTGGCGGCTGCGGGTGCCGGGGTCGTGCCGGCACGGACAGTCGTCCTCCAGGCAGCAACGGCCGCGCGGCCGGGTGAGCGGGGCGTTGATGGCGATGACGGCCGCCGGCCCGGCGCGGGCGGCGAACGCCAGGATATCGGCGTCGCTGGCGGCGGAGGTCAGCAGCGCCAACCGCCGGTCAGCCAGGAGGGCGATGCCGGTCTCGCGCCGCTCGACGCCGGCGAGGTCGATGCCGAGGCAAGATGCGCCGCCGCCAGCGCGGGGATACTCCAAGGCGGTCCGTTCTAGGGCGGTCGGGGCCGATCAACACTATACCCGCCCTTGGTCCCGCCCCGGCGCTACCAGGCCCGTTTCGTAGGCAAGCACGACGAGCTGAGCGCACCTGCCCTACGACTGGACGATCAACGGACAGACCTTCGATCCGAACCGGATCGACGCCTCCCTGCGCCTGGGCGGCGTGGAGATCTGGCACGTCGACCGCAAGGGGGCGCCACCGGCGGCCTACGAGCGAGGCTGGAAGGACACCGTCAACGTGCCGGAAGGCGAAGAAGCGCGCGTGATCATGCGCTTCGAGGGCTACAAAGGGAAGTACATGCTGCACTGCCACAACCTGCAGCACGAAGACTGCGCGATGATGACGAACTTCGAGACCGTATAGATTCGCGGTGAAGCATCAAGAACGAAAGGAGAAGAGCGATGAACATGCCGATGACCGACGGCGGACCATTCGCCGGTATTGCCCCCGATCACACC
>JAICXR010000245.1 GCA_025980355.1 Chloroflexota bacterium
CCCGTACCGCCGCCAACGAGCTGGCGCCGCACCACATCACCGTCAACTGCATCGCCCCCGGCTGGATCGACACGCCCGGCGAGCGGACCTACACCACCGATGCCGAGATCGCCGCCGCCGGCAAGGCGCTCCCCTGGGGCCGGCTCGGCCAGCCGCGGGAGATCGGCGCCCTCGCCGCCTTCCTCGCCTCCGCCGAGGCGGAGTTCATCAGCGGCGCCTTCATCCGCGCCGACGGCGCTCAGATGGTGGCGATGGGGAGTGCACCAGCAGATCGTCCAGGGTAGAGAGCGGAATTCCGGCATTTCTGCCCGCTAGCCTTCCGTGCTAAGCCGCTAACGCCGGCTGCATGCTGAAGAGCGATAGAATAGCGCACGGCGGTATATCAGTCGTGGAGAGACGGCGCCATACTTCGTCGCGGCGTCACAGGGAGGTGGTACATGCATTCGACGGACCAACCGGAGCCGATCGCCACCGGCTATAACTCGCCGGAGGGGCCGGCCTTTGCCGACAACGGCGACCTCTACTTCGTCAACTGGCTCACGAGCGCCATCCTCCGTATCGGCGCCGATGGGGTACCGCAAGAGTTCGTCAACACCGGCGGCATCCCCGCCGGCCTGGCCTTTCACCGTGACGGCACCCTCTACTGCGCCGACGAGGGGGCGCAGATCCATGGCGTGATCAAGATCGACCCCGACGGCGTCATCTCTCCATTTGTCGACCACTATCAGGGCCAACCGCTCAACGGCGCCAACGACCTGGTCTTCGACCGTAACGGCGTGCTGTATTTCTCCGATCCCTGGGGATCCTCCGCGACGACGCCGACGGGCGGCTTCTATCGCGCCTTCCCCGATGGGCGGTTGGAGCAACTGGGCACGGGCCTCGCCTTCCCCAACGGCGTGGCCCTGAACGCCGACGAATCCGCCGTCTTCCTGGCCGAGTCACCGCGCAACCACATCCTGCGCTATCCCATCGCCAGGGACGGCGCGGTCGGCGCGCCGACCGTGTTTGCCCGCTTGAGCGGCCACGCCAGTCCCGACGGCATGGCGTTCGACGCGGAGGGCCGTCTCTACGTCGCCCACCATGGCGAAGGGCGTGTCGTCGTCCTCGACCCTGACGGGCGCGAGGTTGATGTCATTGCCGTCCCCGGTCGCCAGCCCACCAACGTCGCCTTCGGCGGTCCGGACTTTTCCTCGTTGGTCGTGACGGAGGTGCAAACCGGCGCCGTCTACCGGACGCACCTCGGCGTGAGGGGGCAGCCGCTTTTCGGCGGGCTATTCCACCGCTGATCGCGCTCCCCGGCGGGTCACGTCGCGAGCACCTGATTACCAATGGTCTGCAATTGGGTGAGCGTGGCTGCCACCTCGCCGTTGCCGGCACTGAGTTGCTTCCAGATCGGCGCCGTCTTGTCATTGAGCTCGGCGTTTTTCACCCACGGATAGGGGCCGCTGACGTCGGCGATCGTCTCGAGCCCTTGCAGCTGGGGATAGATCTTCAGCACGCCCATCCACGCCTGGCTCTGGTAGAAGGCCTTCCGAGCGGCGGCGCGCTTGAGCACGCCGGCGAAATACTTCTCGAGGGTGGCCTCGGAGTTGACGAGACTGAGCCACTGCCAGGACGCATCAAGGTTCTTGCTGGCGGCGTTGATGCTCCATTGGTTGGTCCATGTCTGACTGGACGGCTTCTGCCCCTGGGGTCCCTGGGGAATGGGGGCATAGCCGAAATGCAAGTTCGGGTTCTTCTGGAGGATTGTCCCGGCGGTGTACGATCCGGAGTAGACCATGGAGTAGCCCTCGTTTTCGAGCGCGGCGTCCTTGGCGGCGGCAACCAGCCCGTATTTGGTGGTCAGGTCGACCATGAACTGCAATGCGCCCGCCCCGTGGTCGTCGTTCGCTGCGATGTGCGTATAGGTCGAGTCGTAGAACTGCCCGCCGTTCGCGTAGAGGAACGGCAGGAAGTTCGCGATGCTATACCCGACCGGCTGGAAGCCTCCCCGTGTGACGGTGCTCCCTTGAGTCTTGGTCAGCTTCTTCGCGGCGTCGATGAACTCCTGGTAGGTCCACTTCCAGGTGAAATCGCGCGAAGGGTCCAACCCGGCCTGGGTGAAGTGGTCGGTGTTGTAGGCGATGGTGTTGGTGGTCGGGCCGTCGTACGGTACGCCGTAGTGCTTCCCCTGATAGGTGTTGAAGGTAAGCCCGGAATCGACAAAGTTGCTGAGGGCCATGTCGGACGTCTTGGCGAGATAGGCGTCGAGCGGCTCCATCAGATTCTGATTCATCAGGTCGCGAATGAAGGCGACCGAGACCTGCGACGTGTCGTGCGGCGTACCGCCGGCGGTGTTGACGATCCATTTCTGGCGAACTTCCGTCGTGCCGCCGGCGGCGAAGACGTAGGTGATCGTCACGTTCGGATTCTTGGCCTCGAAGTCGGCCTTGATCCCGTCGAAATAGGTCTGGTAGATCGGCGAGGCCGACGGCGCCCACCAGTCCAGGTGCTCGAGCGTGATCTTCTGGTTCGCCGGTGCGGCGGCGCTCGCCGCGACGGGCGAAGCGGCGGCCGAAGCGGCCGGGCGGCTGCTGGTCGTGGCGCTGGCGCTGCTGGCCGGGGCGCTGGCGCTGCTCGCGAGCGCCGTGCCGGTCGCTGCCGAGGACGCCGTCACCGCCGCGCTACCGCCGCACGCGGCGAGGAGTGTCGCCGCCGCCGTCAGCCCTAGCGTTCCGCCGGCCAAGGTCAGCATCCGTCGTCGAGTCATACGTGCAGGCATCGTGACTCCTTTGCTCTCGTTGAAGGAAGCCGGCGCTGTGCGTGCCAGCGATCACCGACCATCGTCTCAATATGGTACTACGCCGAGCCGCCGGCCCGCTGCCGCCAACGTCGGGGGGCGTTGTCCCGGGAGCCTGGCGGCTCAGGCCTGCGCCGGCGCCGGATACAACACCTTGAGCTGCTCGCCGGCGCCCTTTGCCACCGCCGCTTCCTGATACGAGACGATAAACGCACGGCGGATGTGCTCGGTCTGATTCTCCTTGGAGTGATGCCACGTCCACGCGCTGAACAGCACCACATCGCCGCTATGCACCGGCAGCGGTATCGCGTGCTCGTCGGCGTACTCGACGCGGTTGATCCGGCGCACGCAGGTACCGGTTTGCTGCGCCGTCCAGTCCTCCATGCCCCACCGGTGGCTGCCCGGCACCACCCACAGGCAGCCGTTACTTTGGTCGGTATCCTGGAGCGGTACCCACACCGACATGCGCCGCGCGGCGTGCGTATCCGGGTCGTCCAGCTTCTTGTAGAAGGCTTCATCCTGGTGCCAATGGCAGATATCGGCCGACATGGGCAGCTTCGTGACCAGTTTGCTGGAATGGATCGCGAGACCGGGGTAGATCAGGTCCTCGACCAGCGCCAGCAGCCGGGGGTCTTCCGCGAAGGCGCTCGCTTTATCCGAGCGTTGGGCCACCGCGTAGATCCAACCGGCGCGATTGCCGCCGGCGTCATTGCCGGGCAGGGCGATGAGCCGGTCCAACTCCTGGTCCAGGGCGTCGAGCTCGTCAGCGGGAAAGACGCCGGGCACGGCCACGAAGCCGTCCCGCTCGAATGCTTCCCGTTGTGCCTCGGAGAGGCGCCCCACCGCAGGCACCGCCATCGTCGCGACCATAACAGGCTCCTCTTTCCACGTGCAGGTCCGGTCCGTCACGCACCATCGTACCGTACAGCGCCCCCGGCCACGGCCGGCACGATGGAGATCTCGTCACGTTCCGTGACCGGCGCTTCCAGGCCGCCGAGGAATCGGACGTCTTCGCCGTTGATGTAGACGTTGACGAAACGGCGCAGCTCGCCGTTCACGCAGAGCCGTCTCGGCTTCACTGCCACTGCCTCGGCGCCGGTGTCCAGACTCTACCGGAGACCCCACGGGCGAGCACGGGGTTCCAGAAGGCGGCAACAAGGGCATAGCCGGCCGCAAGATCATTGGTCGCGATAAGAGGAGTGCGGGCGGCCATGACAGAGAATGGTGCGACCCATGATCCAGCAGGTTCCGGCAATAGTTCAGGGATCGGGTGAGTGGCTCGCTTTTGAAACGTGGCACTCAACGCAGACTGCAGGGTGTCGGCTTCGACCGGCTCCACCGATGCCAGCAACGCAAGGTCGAGGAGGTCCTTTACACGCGTGTTTTCCTGGTCGCGGGGTAGCGTATAGGCGTGCAGCTTCTCAGCCAGATGCTGGACGACCGGGTAGACGGGGAACTCAATCGGTGCGACACCGGCGAACAGGAGATAGTCTGAGCCCCGTAGAAGCGTAGGGCGTTCCACCATTACGTCACCGGTGGAGATATCCAGGTGAAAAGACACAAACTCGCTCCCTGCCAGCCGGGTGGTCACCTTGATTCGCCGCGACCCTCTGGGCGCACCTTGCAACGCCTGCGTAGTGGGTCCGAGGACAAAATCGAAATGATCGACGATCGGCGTTGTCGCGATATCTCGACGAAGGGAAGCAACGGCCTGGTCAATTGGTGCCGTGGCACGGAGATCGACATCCACCGTGGGCCGTCCGAGCAGCCCGTAGCGAAACTGCAAGGCAAAGCCACCCTTGAGGATCCACTGGTCGGTATTGGTCAAGCGCACCAGGCAGCGCTCAAAGGCGATGCGTTGCTGAAGGCGCTGCACCGGAATGCCCTCGCGTAGCGCCTGATTACGCAGCCGTTGTAGCAACTGCGTCCGAAAGCCGGCCGGTGTCGTTCCGCGGTCAGGCGGCGGCATGCCGCAATGCCCGCTCGATAAGCTCCTGAACGCTCCGGCGATGCTGATTGGGATGGCGGCACGCCGCCATCGCGCGCAGTTGGTCCGACGTTATAAGGCCCCGACTGATAGCCTCACCGACCGCCTGATGGATCTGTTCCGGATCTGTGCCGGCGGCGGCGGAGTCGACGATAGAGCGTGCAGGTTTGGTCGCCAGCACGCCGTCGTACCGTTGGACCTCTTCCGGCGGCAATGGCGACAGATGCACCCGGAAAGGCACAGCGTCGCGATGGAAGCCCCGCGGTACTGTCACGTGGACCTGATTCGGCATGACGTCACTAAGGTCGTAAAGCGCTAAGGCGCTCTCGTGTGATATCGCACCACGATAGTTTGTCCATACCCAGGCCAGCAAATACTCGTCACGTGGACTCAGAGGAGCGGTACGAAGCCGGTAAATTCCGGGGAAGCTGCGCTCAAATCGTTTCGCTTTCACATGATACGAGAGTAATGCATCCGTAATTCCATGGGCATGGGCATCGCTCCGGTCGAAGTAGCCCCCCTGGGCCAGAGCGATAGCCTCCAGTCCAGCGAGGTCCGTCCGTTTCGTTCCACTCATCACGGCTGTCACTATACCTCGAAAATAACTGGAGGTATAGTGACAGCCCGGCTAGGGTATGACCGTCTACCGAGCGCCCCCGGCCACCGCCGGCACGATCGAGATCTCGTCACGTTCCGTGACCGGCGCTTCCAGTCCGCCGAGGAAGCGGACGTCTTCGCCGTTGATGTAGACGTTGACGAAGCGGCGCAGCTCGCCGTTCTCCTCGCAGATGCGCCCGTTCATGCCCGGGTACTGCTGCTCCAACGAGGCGACGGCTTGCCGCAAGGTTGCGCCTTCGACCTGCACCTCGCTGACGCCGTCCGTGAGCCGCCGCAGCGGCGAGGGGATGCGGACACTGATGGCCATATGTTCTTCTCTCTTCCCGAATAGTCCGGCTTCCTTGCTTGGAACATCTCGA
>JAICXR010000233.1 GCA_025980355.1 Chloroflexota bacterium
CCGCCTATCTTTTCGGCCAGGGGATGCAGGCCAACGCCGTCACCCTAGCCGACTGGCAGGCGTGGGCGCGCAACCTGCAGTGGGGCGCCGCCTTGTCGCTGGTCCTCTGGTACTGGCTGACGGTCTTGCTCCTGGGCGAGCAACAACTGCCGCAGGCACGGCGATATCTCTATCGCGCCGGCTATCCACTCGGCGTGCTGCTGACTGTCGCCGGCCTGGCGGCGTGTGCCGTCATGTTGCGAACCGATTGGCTCTACCTCTGGTCCCGTCCGCTGGCCATATCGGTCGAACAGGCCACTTTCTATCATTTTCGCGTCGAACCGGGGCCCCTCTACCCCGCCTTCGGCGGTTTCCTGCTGGTCGCGACGATCGGCGCCGCCGGCAACCTCTGGTTTGGCAGTCGCTTGCCGCTGGACGGCGATCGCCGCCGCCGCTTCCACTGGCTCTTGCTCAGCGCCGCCATGTTCCTCGTCAGCGTCACGCTCCTGGTGGCCACCCTCGATCGCGCCCTCTCTTACCAGATGCTCTGGTTGGGACATCTGTTGCTCGCCGTGGCGATGGCCGTGATGGCCTCGAACGTGGCCGCCTACCGCCTGGTCATCAACGTCGAGATCATTCGCGGCGACCTTGCCTACTTCATCGGCGTGCGTATTCTGTGCGCCGTCATCGGCGGCCTCGTCTTCCTCATTGCCGGTCCCGGCTACAGCTTCCGGCTCCTGGCGCTCTTTTGGATCCTCCTCCTGGTCCTCGTCCTCGGCCAGACGGTGGCCGATCCCGGCCGGCGGTTGCTCGACCGGCTGTTTTTTCAGCCGGATGTGCGACGGTTGCGGTCGAACCTGGCGGCGACCGCGCGCAGCGCACCGCTCACGCCCGACCTCGACGCCTTGCTGGCGACGGCGCAGGCCGAGATTGTCGAAATCTCCGCCGACCATCTGGTTCGCCTCACGGAAGAGGCGCTCCGCCGGATCAACCGTCCCGGCGCGCTGGCCCAGTGCGACCTGATCGGTCGCCTTCCCCATTCGCTCGACGCTGCCCGTGCCCGCGCGACCGCCGCGACGCCGACGGCGGCCACGCCGCTGGACCAGGCGAAACGGCTCCGGGAGGTGCTGACCACGGCCATCGAGCGCTTGAAGCCGGTCGACCGCTCCGCTGCCGCCGCCCTCCAGTACCTGATCCTGCGCGAAGAATATGTCCTTGACCTGCCGAATAAGCAGATCATCTCCCGCCATGGCATTAGCGAGGGGACATTTCATCGCCAGCGGCGTGAGGCGATCGCCGTCCTGTCCCAGGAACTCCGGCAGCAAGAGGAGTTCCTGGCCGCTTCCACCCAGCTCCCGTCCGAAAAGCCGGCCTGATCCGCTATAACAGCCCGTTCACTCCTTTCGGTGTCAGTTTTTGGTAGACGGACCACCCATTTCGGCGCCTTTTCTTCGGTAGCGTAGGCCAGATGCCAATCGGATAGGAAGAAGCGCCAGCGGGCGAGGTCGGGGACCGTCTGGCTGCTACCATCAAGGCGATCCTATCGTCTCCCCGGTCCCCGGCGTTTTTTGCGGCGTTGAGAGGAGCATCGAAATGGTTCTACCGGTCGAGGCAGGGCGGTATCCCGCGGCAGCGTCGGAGCCGCCGACGGCCGGCGCCGCAAAGCCGTCCAAAGACAACCGCCGGCTGTTCGGGATCCTCTTCGGCATCAACACCCTGAACTACGCCGATCGCTGGACCTTGCCGGCGGTCGCGCCGCTGCTCGCCGTCAGCATCGGCCTGAACGACACCCAGCTTGGCCTGTTAGGGACCGCCTTCCTGCTCATCTACGCCATCACCGCGCTACCCCTGGGCGCGCTGGCCGATCGCCTGCCGCGGACAAAGATCGTCGGTGGCGGCGTCGCCCTCTGGAGCGTCGCGACCGCGGTGACCGCCCTCTGCAGCACTTTCAATCAACTCTTCGCCGTGCGCGCCTTGCTCGGCATTGGCGAGGCTTCCTATTTCCCTGCTTCCAACAGCATGCTCGCCGACGCCTTCCCCCGGGAGCGCCGGGCCCGCGTCATGGCCTGGTGGGGCGCCGCCCTCCCGGTCGGCGTCTTCCTGGGCTACGCGTCCGGCGGACTGATCGGCCAGCACTTCGGCTGGCGGGCCGCCTTCCTGGTCGTCGGCATCCCCGGCTTGATCCTGGCCGCGCTCGTCTGGCGGGCCCACGAGCCGCAGCGCGGCGAGAGCGAAGGCCTGCTGGCCGAAGCAAAACGATCGACCGGGGACCCCTTCGCCTTCCACCTGCTGCGCATCCCCACCGTCTCCTTCGCCATCGCCGCCCAGGTCTTCGCCAATTTCGTCCTGGGCGGCCTCGGCTTCTGGTTGCCCACCTATCTGGGGCGGCACTACCACCTGAGCACGGGCAGCGCCGGTGTCATCGCCGGGGCGCTCTTCGTCGTCGGCGGGGGATGCGGCACCGTGGCCGGCGGCTACCTGGCCGATCACCTCCTCCCCCGCCAGGCGGCAGCCCGCCTGCTGGTGCCCGCCCTGGGCCTGGTCGCCAGCGGCGTCGCGATCGGTGGCGGCCTCCTGGCGCCGTCGCTGCCGTTCTTCCTGGTGATCTACACGCTGGCCGGCGCCCTCATCTCCCTCCAGAGCGCGCCGCTCTCCGCCCTCTTTCAGGACGTGGTGGCGCCGGCCGTGCGGGCGCGCGTCATCGCCCTATCCCTTCTGATCGCCCACCTGTTCGGCGACGCCTTCTCCCCATCGGTGATCGGTTCGGCATCGGACCACCTCGGCGGCGCGACGGGCGGCGGACTGGACCGCGCCCTCTGGCTCATGCCCGTTGCGGCGATCATCGCCGGCGTCATCGCGCTCCTGGGCTGCCGCTACGTGGCGGCCGACCGCGCCCGGATGTTGGAACACCTCGCGCAGGAAGGGTAGGACGTGGATCATGGCACTCGGTGACACCGTGGCCCTCACGCCGGCACAGCCCGCCGCCGTCCACACCGACGATCGCCGCTGGCTGGGAACCGCCGGCTGGTACAGCGTCGCGAGCCTGGGGGCGGGCTTCTTCTACGCCTTCAACAACTTCACGTTGCCGCTGGTGCTGGGCAACATGACGAACAACGCCACCCTGATCGGCCTCCTCAGCAGCACGCGCTCGATCGAAGGCGTCGTCATCCAGCCCACCATCGGCGCCTTGAGCGACCGGACGTGGACGCGGCTCGGCCGCCGCCGGATCTATATGGCGGTCGGCATCCCGCTCTCCACGCTCTTTTTCCTGGTGGCCGCGCACGCGGGCACCCTCGGCCTGCTCGTCGCCGCCATCGTGCTCTTCTCCCTGCTCTTCAACGCCGCCATCGACCCCTATAACGCCCTCCTCGCCGATCTGTTCCCGCCGGAACGCCGTAGCGTGGCCAACGGCCTCGCCACCGTCGTGCAGTTTGTCGGGCAGGTGGCGATGCTGCTGCTCGCCGCCCAACTCTCCGGGAACAGCGTGCCGCCCCTGGTGTTCTATGTCGTCGCCGTCGGGATGCTCGTGACCTTCGCCGTCACCATCGCCAGAGTCCGCGAGCCGCGCGAGATCAAACCGTCCGGGCCGGAGTCGGCAACGGCGACGACGATGCCGTTTCGCGCCTATGTCGCCCACCTGTTGGAGCATCGCCTGGCGCTGCGCTACCTGATCTGCCTCTTCTTCTTCAGCTTCGGCGTCAACGCCATCGTGCCCTTCCTGACCCTCTTCGCCGTCCACGTCATCCACACCGACGCCAAAGTGGCGCAAGAGCTCACGGCGCCCCTCCTGGTCGCCGCCGGTCTCTTCGTGCTGCCGGCGGGCCTGCTCGCCGCCCGCATCGGGCGGCGTCCGGTGCTGGCCCTCGGTATCGGGCTGCTGGCCGTCACGGCGCTCAGCGGCCTGTTTATCCAGACGGTGCCCCAGACGCTCGCCGTCATCATCCTGGCCGGCGTCGCCAACGCCGCGATCAGCGCGACCAACTGGCCGCTGCTGACGGAACTGATTCCGGCCGACGAGGTCGGGGTATTCGCCGGGATCAAGACGGCCTTCGAGTCGGTCGCCATCCCGGCGTCGGCGATCGTTGCCGGGGGCCTGATCGGCCATTTTGGCTACCGGGCCATCTTCGGCGTGCTCACCTTCGGCGCGATCATCGCCCTTCTCGTGCTCTCCACCGTTGCCGTGCCGAAACCGGCCATCGCCACCAGCAGCTAACCGCTTGGACGCGTTATGAGAGAGGACCGCAATGTCAAGCCATCTCTACTCGCTCGTTCTCCAGCGCGCAAAGTCCACTCCGGAGTCCGTCGCCTTTGGCGGACAGGACGGCCTTACCTGGCGCACCCTCACCAGCCGGCAGGTGCTGGACCTGACGGAGCGCCTGGCAGCTGAGTTGGCCGGGCATGGCGTCGGCCCGGGCGACCGGGTCGTCCTCTGGCTGCCGAACCACTGGTACACGCCGCTCTATTTCTTCGCGCTCTGGAAGCTCGGCGCCGTGGTGGTGCCGTTCGACCGGGAGATGAACCCCGACGCCGCCGGCCGGATCGTCGACTCGGTAGCGCCCCGTTTGCTAATCAGCGGCTACGGGGAACGGCCCGCCTGGTCGGACCGCCCATACCGGCTGGAGCGGTGGGAACCGGGCAGCAAACAGTGAAACACCACCGCCTCGGCGCCCACGGGATGGACGGCGCCGGACGAAGAGCTCGCCCTCATCGTCTTCACCTCCGGCACGACCGGGCAGCCGAAAGGGTGCATGATCACCCACGCCAACCTCTTCTCCCAACTCGAGGCCTTTCCTGAGCGTGTGGCCCTAGACGCCGGCTGCCGCATGGCGAGCATCCTGCCCCTCTCCCACCTGTTCGAGATCACGGGCGGCCTGCTCTATCCCTTCGCCGCCGGCGCCGCCGTCCATTACATCCCCAGCCGGCGCGGACCCGACATCGTGCGGGTGCTGGCCGAGCAGCGGATCACGCACATGATCGCCGTCCCCCAGTTGTTGACGCTGATGGGCCGGGGGCTGGAGCAACAGCTTGCCGCCGCAATGCCGGCGCCGATCCACAAAGCGTTGAACGCCCTGGCCCCGCGCCTGCCGCTTGCCTTGCGGCATACGCTGTTCGCGCCCGTCCATCGCAAGATCGGCGGCAAACTGCACTTGCTGCTCTCCGGCGGCGCCGCCTTACCGCTGGAGAGCCAGCGCCTCTGGGAACGCCTGGGCGTCCGGGTGCTCCAGGGCTACGGCGCCAGTGAGTGTTCGCCCGTGATCGCCCTCGGTACCGCCGATGGCAGCACGCCGGACGGCAGTGTCGGCCGGCCGCTGCGCAACGTCAACGTCCGCCTGAGCCCAGAAGGCGAGCTGTTGGTCAACGGACCCAACGTTATGCGCGGCTACTGGCAGGACCCGGAGCGCACGGCGGAGGTGATCCAAGACGGCTGGTATGCCACCGGCGACCTGGCGACGCGGGACGACGCCGGCAACCTGTTCCTCACGGGCCGGGCGAAGGAATTGATCGTCCTCCCCTCCGGGATGAACGTCTGGCCCCAGGACGTCGAGGACGCCTTGCGGGCCCAGCCGGCGGTGGCGGACGCCGTGGTGCTGGCCGTACCGACGGCTGGCGGCGGCGCGAACCTGCATGCCTATCTGCTGCCGGCCGGCCCGAGCAACCTCGGCCAGGATCCCGTCACGATCGTCCGAAGCGCCAACCGCCACCTGGCCCAACACCAACGGCTGGCGAACGCGACCTGGTGGCCGGAGGTCGACTTCCCGCGCACCGCCCTCGGGAAGGTCCGGCGCACCGTGCTGCCGCTGCCTTCGACCCAAACGGCAAGTGCGCCGTCATCGGCGGTCGTCGACGACGACCTCGTGACCCAGGCGATCGCCGGTGTGGCGCGCGTCCCCGGCCCGCCCGACGACCGGACGCTCGGCGACCTCGGCCTGGACAGC
>JAICXR010000252.1 GCA_025980355.1 Chloroflexota bacterium
GGCAACGTCGGCGGCACGGAAGGCGTAGCCGTCCATCGCCGAGTTGTCGTAGGACGGTAACGAGATAGGGGCACGCAGCGACGCGGCCAGGGCGCACCCTTGCGCGTCCGCCAGCGGGATGGTCACGCCCTCCAGGGGCTCCCCGGCCGCCAGGAACGCCGCCTGGGCCTCAGCCAGCGACACGTCTTCCAGCGGGGGCAGACGTGGCGTCATCGATGCCGCTCCTTCGCGCTGCCATCCGCCGGAGGCCTGCTCGCCGCGTCCATAGTACCGGCATCCGACCTTCGACTGCCGTCCGCACACTGCATGCCGTCGACTGGCGACGCCGGTATGCTACCCTCCCGGCGTGGGATACCTGGTGCTGCAGATCGTCGGCAATGCCGCCTTCACGCTGCTGGTCCGCGTGGCACGGCATCAGAAGTTCGACTATCTGCTCGTGGGCGCGACGAACTACGCGGTGGCGGCGGCCGTGTCGCTGGCGCTGCTGCTGCACAGCCCCACGCCGGCTTCGCCGACGGCCGTGCTCTACGGCGTGATCAACGGCGCGCAGTACCAGGTGACGTTCCTGCTCATGTACGCCATGCTCAGCATGACCGGCGTGGCCGTCATGACCTCCTTTCTCCGCCTCTCCGTCTTCATCCCGACGATCGCGTCCATCGCGATCTGGAGCGAGTTCCCCTCGCCGATTCAGGCCGTGGGCCTCGCCCTGACCGCCCTCGCCCTGCCCCTGCTGGGGACGGCGGCGAGCCGGACGGCGCCGGCGAAATGGCGTTCCTGGCGACCGGTGGCGCTGATCGTGACGACGATGCTCTTCTCCGGCGCGGGACTGCTCGCCGCCAAGGCCTTCTCCGAGCTGCACCTGGAGGCGCAGCGCCCCGTCTACCTCGTGGCGGCCTACGGCACCGCGACACTGCTCTCGCTGCTGACCTGGCCCTTGCGCCCGCGCCTGGAACGCACGCCGTCCGTGCGCGGCGTCTGGCCGGCGCTGGGCCTGGGGATGATCACCGGCCTCTGCAACATCGGCCAGTTGGCGGCCTTCCTGCGCGGTCTGGCTGTGGTGCCGGGCATCATCGCCTTCCCGGTCACCGCCGCCGGCGGCTTGCTGCTCGTCACCGTGTTCGGCCGTATCGCCTGGAACGAGCGCATCGCCGGCCGGGCCGGGGCCGGCATCGTGCTAGCCCTCGCCGCGGTGGCGCTGGTGAATGCCTGAGCGCCGGTTGCCTAGCGGGACCGCGCGGCAAACTCCGGCTCGGAGTACACCTCGAACTCCCGGTCCGGCTCGGCGATGCCCTGCTCTTCCAGCCAGCGTTCGGCGTCGATCGCCGCTTTGCAGCCGTCGCCGGCGGCGGTCACCGCCTGACGGTAGCGGTGGTCACGCACGTCGCCCGCCGCGAAGACGCCGGGAATGTTGGTATAGGTCGTCGCCGGGTCCGGCATGCAGACGTAGCCGAGGGCGTCCAGGTCTAACTGGCCGCGGAAGATCTCCGTGTTCGGTTGGTGGCCGATGGCGACGAAGACGCCCTCGGTGGTGAGGGTGCGCCGCTCGCCGCTCACCAGGTTGCGAAGGCGCACGCCGGTCACCTTGTCCTCGCCCTCGATCGCTTCAACGACCGAGTTCCAGATAAAGTCGATCTTCGGGTTGTTGCGCGCCCGCTGCTGCAGCAGTTTGCTGGCCCGCAGGGTATCGCGGCGGTGGATGACGCTGACCGTCTGCGCATAGCGGGTGAGGAAGAGCGCCTCCTCCAGGGCGGTGTCGCCCCCGCCCACGACGACGATGCGCCGATCCCGGAAGAAGAAGCCGTCGCAGGTGGCGCAGGCCGAGACGCCCCGACCGCGCAAGAGTTCTTCGCCCGGTACGTCCAGCCACTTCGCCGCCGCGCCGGTCGCGACGATGATGCTCTCGGCCGTGTACGTCTCATCGGCCGTGACGACGGTGAACGGGCGTTTGGAGAAGTCGACTTCCGTGGCATCAACGTCCAGCACCTCGGCGCCGAAACGCTCCACCTGCTCCCGGAAGTCCTGCATCATCTCCGGCCCCTGCACGCCCTTCGGATAGCCCGGATAGTTCTCGACGTCGCTCGTCAGCATCAGTTGCCCGCCGGCTTGATAGCCGCCGATCATCAGCGGTTGCAAGTTCGCCCGCGCCGTGTACAGCGCCGCGGTGTAGCCGGCCGGACCGGAGCCGACGATGATGACCTGTCGATGGGTTGCACGCTCTGCCATTGGGCACTGTACCTTTCTGTACGCTGCCTCCATGCTACCCGCCACGCGCAAATCGGCCGTGGTGTACGTGGTGTATGCTTCCTCTCGGCTCCATAGGAATGCGGAGCACGGAAAAAGGGGGCACGGGATGGCAGTGGAGTATCGCGTCGGCATCATCGGCTGCGGACGCCGTCCGGGGCCGGGGCCGGACGGGCGCATGCGCGGCGGCGGCATCGCCGAGAACCACGCCAAGGGCTATGAGGCGCACGGACGGACCAGGATCGTCGCCGCGGCGGACATCAGCAAGGAGAATCTGGAAAGCTTCCAGGAACGCCACAACGTGCCCGTCGGCTACCTCGACTACCGCGAGATGCTGGCCAAAGAGCATCTGGATATCGTCAGCATCTGCACCTGGGTCGGTTTGCATTCCCAGATCTGCGTGGAAACGGCCAACAGCAAGCCCAAAGGCATCCTCTGCGAGAAGCCGATGGCGCTGACCCTGCCGGAGGCCGATGCGATGCTCGACGCCTGCCGCCGGAACCACGTCAAGTTCACCATCGACCACCAGCGGCGGCTCGGTCGTCCCTTCGGCCTGGCGAAGGAACTCCTGCAGGCCGGGCGCATCGGCGAATTGCTGCGCCTCGAAGGCTATGTGCCCGGGGGGAACCTCCTGGACTGGGGGACCCACTGGATCGACATGTTCTTCTTCTATCAGGATCAAGCGCCGGTAGAATGGGTGATGGCGATGGCCGACCGCCAGACCGACCGCTCCTTGTTCGGCGTTGAGGTGGAGGACCATTCGATCACGCACTATCAGTTTCGCGACGGCGTCCGCGCCTCTATCGAGCTCGGCGTGCCGATCAAGGGCCAGCCGGCCAACCGCCTCATCGGCAGCGAGGGGATGATCGAGGTCGGCGTCACCAACGGCCCCAACGTACGCGTGCGCGGACGCGGCGACCGCGACTGGGAAGTGCCGGACATGCCGGAAGGCATCCACGGCGCCGTCCACTTCGCCTCCTCCGTCGCCGAACTCGTCGCCGCCATCGAGGAGCACCGCGACCCGCGCAATAGTGGAGCGAACGGACGGCAGGCCCTGGAGGTGATTCTGGCCGGCTACGAGTCGATTTACCGGCGGGCGCAAATCGCCCTGCCCCTGGAGATCACCGACAACCCGATCTCCCGCCTGATCGCTGCCTGGAGGGCCTCCTAGGACGGGTGAGGATGGAGGGGATACCGGTGGACGGCCAGCTCAAGGACGCCGTCGTCGTGGTCGTAGAGGACGACGAGGCGCTACGTTCCGTCGTACTGCGCACGCTGCATGGGGAGGGCTGCGCCGTCGAGGCCTTCGGCCACCCGAAGGCGGCGCTCGCGTTCTTGCGGAATACCCCGGCCGATCTCCTCATCGCCGACCTGGGGCTGCCCGAATTTGACGGGCTGACCTTGATCCAACACGGACGGGCGATTCAACCAAACCTGCCGGTCGTCGTGATGACCGGCTGGGAAACCGCCCAGGCTGCTATCGCCGCGGCCGACCTCGGCGTGGACGGCTACTTGAGCAAACCTTTCAATCTGAAACGGCTCGCCGATACGGCGCGCCGCGCCGTGGGACGCCAACAATTGGAACGGCGGCTACGGGAACTGGAAGCAGAGCAGGCGGCGAACGACGCTCGCCTGGAAGCGCTCCACGTCATCGGCCGGAGTTTGCCGCACGAGCTGCACCAGCCGCTCAGTTGCATCATGGGCTATGCCGCCCTGTTGGCGGAAGAGGGCGTGAGGGCGGAAGACATGCGCGACTATGCCGCCGAGATCGTCGCCGCCGCGGCGCGCCTCTCGGACATCGTGCGCCAACTGGAAGCGGCCACGACCTACGCCGTCAAAGAGTTCGGCTCCGGCAATGTGCTGCTCGACCTGGAGAGGACCAACGAGGCTACGCCAGCATCGTCAACAGATCCTTGACCTTGCCCGGCCAGTGCTCGCCGAGCTTGGCGATCGGCAGGCGCAACTGGTTGGGGGTGAGACGCAAGGCGGAACCGTAGGCGCGGTAGAGCGCCGAGCGGGTGAGCTGGCGGTTGGGCGGCAGCTTCACCGTCAGTTCGTTCTCGACGACCGTGACGCTGGGGATGCCCAGCGCGATCGCCATGCCCTTGAGCTCGATGATCGTCAGCAGGTTCTCCACCGGCTCCGGTGGCGGGCCGAAACGGTCGCTGATCTCCTGGCGAATCGCCTTGGCCTCGTCGACGCTGGTGATGGCTGCCAGCCGGCGATAGAGGTCGATTTTCACGCTCTGGTCGCCGATGTAGGCGTCCGGCAGCATGGCGCCGATCGGCAGATCAACGGTGACCTGGGGCGGCGTCGCCACCACTTGACCGCGCAGTTCGTCGATCTCCTCGGCCAGGAGCTTCGTGTAGAGGTCGAAGCCCACCGCGCCGACGTGGCCGTGCTGATCGGCGCCGAGCAGGTTGCCGGCGCCGCGAATCTCCAGGTCTTTCATGGCGATCTTGAACCCGGCGCCGAGCTCGGACGCCTCGAACACGGCGCGCAGCCGCCGCTCCGCCAGTTCCGGTAATTGCTGCTCGTTGCCGTACAGCAGGTAGGCGTAGGCCCGGCGGTTGCTGCGCCCGACGCGGCCGCGCAACTGGTAGAGCTGGGCCAGCCCCAGGTGGGTCGCCCGGTGGATGATGATGGTGTTGGCGTTCGGGATGTCCAGGCCGCTCTCGATGATCGTCGTGCAGAGCAGCAAGTTCGACTTCCCGTCGGCGAAGTCGAGCATGACCCGCTCCAAATGCTCCGGCGCCATCTGGCCGTGCCCGACGGCGATGCGCGCCTCCGGGAGCAACTGGCGGAGCTTTTCCGCCACCGCGCCGATCGTCTGGACGCGGTTGTGGACGAAGTAGACCTGGCCGTCGCGCTCGAATTCCCGCAACACGGCGTTGCGGATCAGCCGGTCGTCCTCCTGGGCGATAAAGGTCTTCACCGGCAACCGCTCTTCCGGCGGCGTGTCGATCACGCTCATGTCCCGAACGCCGGCCAGCGACATGTGCAAGGTGCGCGGGATCGGCGTCGCGGACAGGGTCAGGACATCGACCTCCTGACGCAGCTGCTTCAGCCGCTCCTTGTGGGCGACGCCGAAGCGCTGCTCCTCATCGATCACCACCAGCCCCAATTGCTTGAAGGCGACGTCCTTCTGCAACAGCCGGTGGGTGCCGATGACGATATCGACGCTGCCTGCGGCGAGCGCCGCGATCACCTGCTTCTGTTCGGCGGTCGATCGGAAACGGCTCAGCAGCTCGACTTTGACCGGGAAGGGGGCCAGGCGGCGGGTGAACGTCAGGTAATGCTGTTCCGCCAGCACCGTCGTCGGCACCAACACCGCGACCTGCCGCCCGTCCATTGCGGCCTTGAAGGCGGCCCGCAAGGCCACTTCCGTCTTGCCGTAGCCGAC
>JAICXR010000481.1 GCA_025980355.1 Chloroflexota bacterium
ACTCCACGTCTCCCCGATTCCAGGCGGGGTCGCGGCTGCCGGCCCCGCGACCGTAGACCCAGCGCAGGTCGATCTCCTTCAGATGCGGGCTGGCGTCGCCGCTGGCGCCGCTAAAGTCCGGCAGGATCGGCCCGCCGACCATGAGGACGACGCCGCTGGGCCGGACCAGGCGGACGGCAAGGTGCATGAGGTCGCTGCTTCCGCCGCCGACGCAGATCGCTACGGTGTCGGCGCCCAGGTTCTTCGTGCGCCGCCTCACCTCCGCCAGGAAGTCGGCGGAGCCGGCGTCAACGGCCGCCTCGATGCCGCAGGCGCGGGCGATCTCCAGCCGGAAGGCGTAGCGGTCGGTGGCGAGGGCTCGTCCGCCGCTGGCCGCGGCGAGTTGGGCGAGGCACTGCCCCACCATGCCGAGGCCGATGATGGCGAGCACTTCTCCCGGCTGGAACTGGGCCCGGCGCAGGGCGTGCAGCGCCGTCAGGGCGACGTTGGTGGTGGCCGCCTCTTCCGGGCTCACGCCCTCCGGCACTTTCGCCATGGCGTGGCGCGGCACGTAGCCATACTCTGCGTGGGCCGCAAAGCCACCGCCGGCACAGGCGACGACATCGCCAATCGCGAATGTTTCGCGCAGGTCGTCCGAGAGCTCGACGATGCGCCCGCACGATTGGTACGACATCGCTCGCTCGGTGACGGCGGCCGGTGCCTGCCCCTCTCGTTCCCGTGCCGCCTGGCGCGTGCGGCGGAGCCCGCCGAGTTCCGATCCCTCGCCGAAGACCGAGCAGATCGTCTGAACGACGGCGCCGCTGCCTTCCAGGACCGGGCGCGGCGCCTCGCGCACCCGTACCTCGCCCCGGTTGGTGGCCACCACCTGTTTCATGCCCCGCTCCCGCCAGAATCGATGATCGCGGCCGGCCGCGACACCTGTTCACGTGGGCGTTCGCTCGACCCGTGCGCACTCTTCGGCGCCAACCAGCGGTCGAACCAGGCCAGCAACTCGGCCCGCATCTGGGGGGTCACCGTATGTCCGGTCTCCGGATACAGGATGCTCCGGAAGCGCTCGGCGGCGCCTATCGCGGCGTAGACGGCGCCGACCAGAGCGGCCAGTTCCCGGACGCCGTCCGCCGGCGACCCCGCATCCAGCTCGCCCGTCAACGCCAGGAACGGCCGGGGGGCGATGAGCGCCAGCACGGCCTCGACATCGAAGTGTTGGAGCAGACCCGACACGAAGTAGTAGATGCCGTGCTGCCGCAGCTCGCCGTGGGCGATCAAGTTCTGGTAGCGGGTGAGGCAAGCGATGGCGACCGTCGCCGTGACCCGTTCGTCCACCGCCGCCAGCCACCAGGCCCGCGTGCTGCCCATGCTCATCCCCGTTGCGCCGATGCGTTCGGCATCGACCTCCGGGCGGCTGCAGAGGTAGTCGAGGGCGACCTGGTCGTCGCGCACGAACATGCCCCAGAGGGTTCGGCCGAACCAGAGGTGCAACTTGAAGAGGCTCTCCTGCTCCGCCCGCCCGGTCTCCAACGCGCCGGCCGGCCCGGTCCCTACCCGGTCGCCGTGCCAGTAGGCGTCCGGCGCCAGCACGACGTACCCGGCACGGACCAGCGCCTCGCCCAGCGGCGTGCTGCCGCCGTTGGTGTCGGGGGCGAGGATCTGCGTCTTGTCCGGTGTGGAGGAATGCAGCCAGAGGACCGCCGGGGCCGTCGCTTGAAGGTGGTCCGGGATTAGCAACAGAGCCGTGACCGTGCCGTCCACGCCGTTGTCGAGCGCCACCGATTCCACGCTGTAGCCGTCGCGCCGTTCGCGAGAGATCAGCCGGGCGCCGGCCGGTGATGGCCGGGGCGGCAGGTCGCCCAGCGACCGCAGTACCTTCTGCAATACATCCGGTCGGCGGGCCTGCCACGCCGCCGCGTCTGCCGGCGTTGGGAAGGGAGGAACGCGCAAACGCTGGTAGGCCGGCGGCACAGCCGCCTCGCGTTCCGCCTGGCGGGCCAGGTAGGCGGCCGTCGCCTCGCTCACACTTATGGGTTCCGATGAGTGGGCCATCATCCCACTTCCGCACCCTGGAGGAGCGTATTGATGCGCGGCACCAACCGCGTCACGCCGTCCTTGGCGGACCGCTGGCCGAGGAACACCGGCGTCAGCTCCTCGGAATTCGCCTTTTCCATCTCCGTCCACACCGTCGTGTATTGGGTCACCACGCCGTATTGGGGCACGTCGAGGTAGGACGCAATGCTTGCCGGTTGCTTGTCGGTCTGCAGGAAGGCCGGCGAGTTGGCGACGCTCTTCAGCACCGGCACCCCGCGGCCGAGCGTGGTGATGGTGGTCTGGCCTTCGGTGCCGACGACGTAGCGCAGCAGCCCCCAGGTGGCATCACTGGCCTTCGTCGCGACGTTCATCGAGATCGAATCCGGCCAGAGCGGCGCGGCGCGCTTCTTCTGCATCGGCATCGGGACGATGTCCCAGTCGATGTCCTTGATCTGCGTCCGCAGGTCGAAGAAGTAGGGCGGTGTCGCGATCATGGCGGCCTGGCTGTGGGCGAAGAGGGTGGTGTCGTCGGCGTTGTTGGCCGCTTTGCGCTCCGCTGGTGTCGGACCCACGTGGTGGACGTTGGGGAGGTCAGCGTAGAACTGCAAGCCTTCGGTCGCCTCCGACGTCCCCAGGACGCACTGCTTGAGGTCGTCGGAGAGCACCTCGCCGCCGTTCTGCCAGACCCACATGCGCCAGCGCGTCCAGGAGTAG
>JAICXR010000581.1 GCA_025980355.1 Chloroflexota bacterium
GACGAAGTCGATCTTCCTGGCCGCCAAGTATGCGGTGCCGGAGATGGAACGGGCGGGCGGCGGCTCCATCGTGAATGTCGCCTCCGTCCACGGCATGCTTATGGCCGCCCGCCACCTCGTCTACGAAGCGGGCAAATCGGCGGTGATCGGCATGACCAGGCAGATGGCCTGCGACTTCGGCCCGCTGGGCATCCGGGTGAACGCGATCTGCCCCGGCCATATTGTGACCGAGCGCATCCAGGCCCTCCTGTGGGCCAACGACCCGGAAGGGCTGCGCTTCTTCGAGCAGCAGTACCCCCTTCGGCGCACAGGGCGACCGCTGGATATCGCCAACGCCGTCGTCTTCCTCTGTTCGGACGAGGCCTCCTTCATCACCGGGCACGCCCTGCCCGTGGACGGCGGCCTCACGATCCAACTGCAGGAGGACCTGGCCGTCCAGCTCGACCAATGGCGGCGGGAGCACCCGGCAGGTGACCGGGTGCGCTAAGCCTGGCGACTGAAGGCGCGGGCAAGGTATGCGAAGCCCGCCCGCGCGGGTGGGACCCGGTCCGCGCAGGCGGGCTTCGCTCGGATTCGCCGCGCATGTATTCGCCAGGCGTCTCTCCGACCGGCCTGCGAACCGCGTCAGGAGCCGCTGTTGTACTTATCCAGGATCGCCTGCGCCTGCTGCGTCATCTTGGTCATCGTGGTGCTCACGTCCTGCTTGCCCGCCCAGAGGTCGGCGGCGACTTTGTTCATCGCCGACTGCATATCGTCGCCGGCCGGGCTGAGGATCGAGGCGGACGTCTCCGCCTTCGCCATCAGCTCGTTCGCCCGCGTCCGCCAGGGCTGCGCCTTGATCGAGGCCGGGTCGCCGGCGACGGACGGGATGCAGGCGATGTCCCAGGCCCCTTCCACCGTCTGGATGAACTGCTGGCCGCCGGGACCGGAGTGCCACTTCACGAACTGCCAGGCGTCGTCGTGCTGCTTCGATCCGGACGGGATGAAGATCAGCTCGGCGATGAAGAAGTCCAGTTGCTTGCCCGGGATGCTCGGTCCGCCCGGCATCGACCACTGGCTGAGGGCGAGGGTCGGGGCGATCTTCAGGATGGTGTAGGCAATATCCCACACCCCCATCAGCTCGGTCGCCAGGGCGTCGTGCGCCAGCGCGTCGCCGGACCCGCTCTTGTACGGCTTCTTAAAGGCGTTGATGGCGTCGGTGCCGCCCAGCGTCTTGATCTGGGTGGCGACCCAGTTCAGCGCCTCACTGCCGGCGTCATTGTTGAAGGCCACCTTGGTCCCGTCGGCGTTGAGGATGTCCGCGCCGTTCGCCTGCAGCCAGCCGACGGTATCGACCGGCCAGCCCCAGGTGGGGATGAAGCCGACGCGCTCCAGGTCCTTGCCGTTCAGTTTCGTCACGTGCTGGTTGATCGCCACCAGGTCGTCCCAGGACTGCGGCCCTTTGGACGGGTCCATCCCCACCGTCTGGAGCAGGCGGTCGTTCTGATAGATCGACCCGACATCCAGGTGCTCCGGCATGCCGTACGTCTTATTCTTGTAGGTGAGGTCCAGCGACGCCGCCTTGAAGTACTGCTTCATGTCCACCTTATCCTGGGCGATGTAGTCGTCCAGCGGCAGCAGGATGCCCTTGGCGGCGAATTGCAACATCTGATCGGTCGTGTACAGATACACGTCCGGCGCGGTGTCGGACGCGACGGCGGTCAGGAACTTCGGGATACCGTTGGTGTACGACAACTCGATTGACCAGGTCGGGTGGGTCTTCAGGAAGGCTTGAGCGCTCGCGTCGAGCGC
>JAICXR010000064.1 GCA_025980355.1 Chloroflexota bacterium
GGTGCGTTCGCCGCCGGCGAAGGCCGGGTGCGCCAGGAGGCGCTCGGCCATGCAGGGCACGTCCCCGACGCCGCCGGCCGTGGGGTTGTCGCCGGAATCGCTGATGAAGATCGAGCGGTTGTCGAGTTCCACCGCCCGGGCGATACACCAATCGGCGCTGCCGGCCGGTGCCACGAAGTCGAAATCGCGCCGCGTGTCCCAGTAACGGCGCGCTATCTTCGCCGCCTCCCGGCGCAGCGCGGCGCCGTCCGTGCCGGTGACGACGACCGTGGCGCCGCTGCGCGGCTGGTCGGCCCAGACGTAGCCGACCCAGAGCGAGGCGTCGATGACGCCAGGTACGGCGTCGGAGTCGGCAAGGCTGGCGTAGAGGCTGCGGCCCGGCTCAACCAGCGTGCTGGTACGTTCGCCGGGCAGGATCACCGGGATGCGTGTCCAGGCGCGCAGCGGGCGGATCCCCTCGTCGAGGCAGCGCAACAGGTTGGTGCAGGCGCGCTCGCGCGTCTCCATGGCGTCATCGTGGGGAGCGAGCCGGTAGGCGGTGAAGAGGTTCACGGCCTCGACGAGGCGCGCCGTGACATTGCCGTGCAAGTCCATCCCGGCGGAGACCAAGCAGCCCGGCCCCACCAGCGCGCGAATGGCGGCTGCCAGGTCACCCTCCGCGTCGTCCATCCATTGCACGGACATCGCACCGTGGACGTCGAAGAAGAAGCCATCCAACGGCAGCACGGTGCGGACCCGGTCGAGCAGCTCCGCCTTCATGGTGGCGTAGCCCTCGCCCGTGACCGGGCCGCCGGGGATGGCGCCGGCGTGGAGGCAGGGCAGCCAGGTGATGTCCTTGCGCCCGTGAAAGTTCCATTCGGGCATGAAGGGATAGCGGGCGATCATTGCCTCGCCGCGCAGGATGCGAAAGTCGTCCAGGGTGCTCGCCAGCGGCGAGAAGGTGCTGCTCTCGATGGCAATGCCGCCGATGCCGATGCGGTAGGGCGGCCTGGATGTTGCCGGTTCGGTCACCTAGTACCTCCTTCGCTGGTGTTGGTGCAGGCCCTCTCTCTGCCTTCGGCATCTCTCCCCCAAGCCTGGGGGAGAGCCAGCGTCGAACGACTGGTAGCCCATCTGGACCGCGGAAGCACGGCGATGTACCAAGCATGCTGCCGTCCTTCTCGGCGCGTTCCTCTCCCCCAGGCTTGGGGGAGAGGTCAGGAGAGAGGGCCTCCCGTCACACCGGCTTCAGCGTGCCGTCGTAGATCCAGATGGTGACGAAGCTATCCGCATAGTAGTCGTTCTTGTAGAGCGGGTTGCCGTCCGGCGGCCAGCCGGTGACGCGCTTCCCCTCGTTCACGGGGTTGTCGCCGAGCTTCTCCCAGATCGGGATGATCGGCAGCAATTCGTTGAAGGCCAGCGCCATCTTCGTCACGGCCGCCTTCTGGGGCGCGGGGTCCAGGCCGGCTCCGGACGCGACGACGAGGTCCTTGAAGTTCACCTGCCCGGCGCTGGTGGTGGTCTGGCTCAGGTCGAAGCTATTGCCGGGCCCCAACGGGTCCTCCGGCGGCACCTGCTCCAGGATGTCGGTGTCGTAGGAGAACTCCGGGTACGGGCTGCCCGCCCCCCAGCCGCCGATGGCGAGGGTGAAGTTGCCCTGCAAGGTCTGCTGGCCCGACTGGACGTGGTTCACCGCCTGGACGGTCGTCTTCAGGCCAAATGCAGACAATTGTTCGGCGAGGTTGTTCGCCGCGCCCAGCCAGTCGGCGTAGTCGCTGGCCACCAGGAGGTTGTAGTTCCACTTGGCGCCGGTATCGTCGACCCAGATGCCGTCGCTGCCCTTCTTCCAACCGGCCCCTTGCAGCAGGCTCGTCGCCTTGGCAGTGTCCTTCTCGTACTGGTTGAACTTGCCAATGTCGGCGGCGTCGACCCACAAGGGGAGGATGGTGTCGCTCAGTCCGGTCATGTACTTCTGGGCGACGGCCGCGACGCCGAGCGCGAAGGTGGCGTTCGCCGGACGATCCACCAGGTAGGCGATCGCCTGGCGGACCTCTTTCTTCGCCGCGCCCTTGACCTTGGCGTAGTTGATGTAGAGCGACGCGCCGCTGTGGGCGGGCGGCGTCAAGATGCGCAGGCCCTGCTGCTTGAAGGCCGACACCGTGGCCGGCGGGAAACCGTGCGTGGCGTAGTCGATCTGGCCGGCCAGCACCAGTGGCGTGATCGTCGGCGTCTCGCCGTTGTAGATAACGATCTTGCTGAACCCGACCTTCCCCTGGTAGCCGTTGGGATTGCGGGTGAGGGTGAGCTGGGCCTCGGTCAGGAGGCTCTTGTCATACATGAAGGGTCCGCTGGCGACATTGGCGGCGGGGCGGAACTTCTGGAAGTCCGCGATCAGCGTCTTGACGTCGGTGTCGGCCACGGTCTTGCCGGCGCTGAACAGGGCATCCGCCTTCTGGGCATACTGCCCGTAGACGGCGTCGGAGTAGAGGTGCTGCTCCAAGACGTAGCGCTGGACGACGCTGGCCGGCTTGGCCATGTGGAAGGTGATGTCGTTCCCCGAGGCCTGCACCGAGTCCAGGTAGTTCCAGACGGGGCCGCTCATGAGCCGCAGGACGGTGAACGTCGTCACCACGTCCTTCGGCGTGAACGGATTGCCGTCGCTCCACTTCAGCCCGCTCTTCAAGGTCACCACGAACTTGTCCGGCGGTTCCAGCTTGAAGCTATCCGCCAGGATGTTCACCCAGCCATTGGACGCCCAGAGGAACTTGGCGAACGGCGGGTTGATCAGGTCATCGTAGATGCTCATGCTGATGTTGTTGGTGACGTAGTTGTTCCAGTGGCCGGTCGGCGGCACCTGGTAGGGCTCGCCACCGTTGAACTGCCCCTTGCCCGGGTTCGCCGCGGCGACGGCGGAGGCGCTGCTGGACGTCGTGGCCGCCGAGCTGACGGAGGCGGTGGTCGCGGCGGAGGCGCTGCTGGTAGTGGCAGCGCTCGTGGTGGCAGCACTGGTGGTGGCGCTGCTGGTGGGAGAGGCGCTGCTCGTCGCGGCGCTGCTGGGTGCGGCGCTACTGCTGGCGGACGCGCTGCTGGTCGGCGCGGCACTGCTCGTGGCCGCGGCGGAACTTGCGCCGCTGCTGGTGCTGGCGGTCACGGAGGCGTTGCCACCGCAGGCCGCCAGGAGGCTGGCCGCCCCGGCCGCCACCGCGACGAGCCCCATCGAGCGTAACGCCTTCCGGCGGGACAACACGCCGCCCATAATTTTGCCATCCGGGGAATAGAAGAAGTCATGCATGGTGTCGATTCGGTCCTTTCCCTGCTGGCGAATCCACAACGGTTTCGCCTTACCTGGCGCCCAACGATCGGCGGTCGCCCGGAGGAGCGTGGGCGGCCGAAAGGGAATGGCGGGCCATCGCGGTCGTCTTCATCGCCGGGTCAGCCGGACCACGACGGCGATGGCGACCATGAACAGGATCGCCACGATCAGGGACAGCACGCTGATATAGAACTCCGCGCTGCCCCTGGGTTCGAGCAGGATCAGTACCACCGAACAGACCAGCAACAAGACGGGGATCCGAAAGGTGGCACGGCCGAGATCGGAGTTCATACCGCTTGCTCCGCGGCAACCGCCTGCCGTGTCGCCACGGCCGCCACACCGGCGATCCGGACGGCGACGTGGCAGGCCGCGTAGTGCTGCCGCTCGATGGGGACCAGATCGGGACGGATGACGTCGCACGTGCCAGGCACGAAAGCGGGGCAGCGCGGATGGAACGGGCAGCCGGAAGGGATCTGCAAGAGGCTCGGGATTTCCGCGCTGCGCAACTGCAATTCGTCCTTGTGCCGCGTCCGATCAGGATCGGGCTCCGGGATGGCCGAGAGCAGGATCTGGGTATACGGGTGCTTCGGGTCGTCCACCAGGTCGTCGGCCGGCGACATCTCCACCATGCGGCCGAGATACATGACGCCGATGCGCCCGCCGCGGGAGAAGTACCGGGCGAGGGCGAGGTCGTGCGTGATCGACAGGAACGTGATGCCCAGCTCGTCGCGTAGGCGTAACAGCGTGTGCAGCAGGCTCAGCCGCATGGAGACGTCGACCATCGACACCGCCTCGTCGGCGACGATCACCTTCGGGTTCACGGTGAGGGCGCGGGCGATGGAGGCGCGCTGGCGCTGGCCGCCGCTCAACTGGTGCGGATATTTGAAGACGAAGTCGTCCGGCGGCGTCAGGTCGACCAGCTCCAGCAGCTCGCGCACGCGCGCCATCGCCTGATTCCGCCCGTGCACCAGGTGGTGATCGAAGAGCGGCGCGCTGAGCATCTGATAGAGCGTGTGGATCGGGTTGAGCGAGGCGTACGGGTCCTGATGGATCAATTGGACGCCCCGGCGGAAGGCGGTGTAGGCCTCCCGATCGTCGCTCCGCACCGGCTTGCCTTGATAGTACAGCGTGCCGGATGTCGGCTTGAGCAGGCCGGCCACCATTTTCCCGGTCGTCGTCTTGCCGCACCCGCTCTCGCCGACGAGGGAGACGATCTCCCCCTGCTGCAGCTCCAGCGTGACATCGTCGACGGCCGGCACCGGACCGCGCTTGGTCGAGAAAATCTGGCTGGCGTGGTCCAGGGCGATGACGGGCGAGCTCACGACACCGCCTCCTCTGTCTGCGGATTGCGCACGGCCTGCCAGTGGTAGCAGGCGGATTGGTGGTCCTCCCCGACATCGAAGGCCGGCGGGTCCTCCTCGGTGCATTCCGGTCCGGCAAACGGGCAGCGGGGATGGAACTTGCAGCCGGAGGGGAGGGTGATGAGGTCCGGCGGGGAGCCGGGGATCGACTTCAGGTCGGCCAGATTGCCCTTAAGCGGCGGCATGGACTGCAAGAGCCCCAGCGTGTAGGGATGGCGCGGATGATAGAAGGTGTCGCGCACGTCGGCGTACTCGACGATGCGCCCCGCGTACATGGTCGCCACGCGGTCGGCCAGTTCCGCGGCCAGCGACAGGTCGTGCGAGATGAAGATCATAGAGAAATTCAACTCGTCCTTCAGCCGGCGCAGCGTGTCGATAATGACGCGTTGGGTCAGGATGTCGAGCGCCGTCGTCGGCTCATCCATCACCATAACTTGCGGCTGTAGCAGCATTCCCAGTGCCAGCAGCACCCGCTGTCGCATGCCGCCGCTCAGCTCGTGCGGGTAGGAGCGGAGGACCCGTTCCGGATCCAACTGGACGATGCGCAGCAGTTCCAGCGCCCGCTTTTCGATGGCGGCACGATTCTCGTGATTGTGGGCCCGGGCGGTGTCGACGAACTGATCGGCGATGCGCAGCACCGGGTTGAAGGAGTTCTGGGCGCCCTGGAAGACGACGGCGCACTCCTGCCAGTGGAAGCGGCGCAGGTGCTCGCCGTGCAGTGCCAGCACGTTGAGCAGCTTGCCGTCGCGCTGGTACCACACCTCCCCGGCCGTGACTTTCGCCGGCGGGTTGAGCAGATGGTTGATCGCCATGCCGAGCGTCGTCTTGCCGGAGCCGCTCTCGCCGATCAGGGCCAGGCTCTCACCCTTCCGGAGATCGAAGCTCACGTCGCGCACCGCCTGGACGGCGCCCCGCCGCGTGACATAGGCCGCCGAGAGATGGCGCACGGAGAGCACGACATCCGGGTCCAGGCTGACGGGCGGACGCCGTAGGTAGGGATTCGCTTGGCGGCCGGCCATCCTACAATCCCCCTCGCAAGCGCGGGTTGAACACTTCTTCCATGGAGCGGCTGAGCATCACGAGCCCGATGGAGACCAGCACGATCGCGGCGACCGGCGCCAGGATGTAGGCGAGGCTGTTCTGGAAGAAGATCGCCCCCTGCGTCCAGGCCAGGTTGATCATGATGCCCCAGTTGTCGCCGGCCAGGGGCGCGAAGCCCAGGAAGTAGAGGCCGGTGGCCTGATAGATCGCGCCCACCATGCTCAAGGCGAAACTGATGACGATGTAGGCCATCATGTTCGGCAGCAGCTCGGAGAACATGATGCGTCGATTACTCAGCCCCAGCGAACGGGCGGCCTCCACGTAGTCGCGTTGCTTGAGGGAGAAGAGCTGGGCGCGAATCGCCCGGGTCAGGCCCGGCCAGTCCAGCAGGCCGATGATGACGGCGATAAAGAGCGGATTGGTGAAGTGGAGGAAGCCCGCCAGCACGAACAGTAACGGCGTCTGCGGGATAGTCAGGACGAAGTCGGTCACCGTCACCACCGCGCTGTCCATGCCACCGCCGAACACGGCGGCCAGCGCCCCCAGGGTCATGGCGATGGCCGTGGAGATCGCCGCCCCGATGATGGCGATGAGCAGCAGGACCCGCCCGCCGCGGATCACCTGGGCCAGCACGTCCCGCCCCTGGGAGTCGGTGCCCAGAGGATGGGTGGCCGATGGGGCGGCGTAGATGGCGGAGACATCGGGCACCGGGGACTGGGCGAACATCGGACCGAAAATCCCCATCAAGATAAAGATCCCCACCAAGACCAGGCCGACCAGCCCGGCCGGACTGCGGGCCATGAGTCGGAGCGTCGTGCCGAGCGACCGTGCCGCCCGGGTGAGGGGGTTGCTCTCCAGGGCGGAGGGCATCGTGGTGGTGGCGGCCATGCTAGCTCCCCTCGGCGATGCGCACGCGCGGGTCGAGCGCGCCGTACACGATGTCCGCCAGGAGGTTGGACACGACGACGGCGATCGTGATAATCAAGAAGATGCCCTGCATCACCGTGTAATCGCGGGCGTTGATGCTCGTGCCCAGGATCCAGCCGATGCCCTGGTAGACGAAGATGTTCTCGATCAGGATAGACCCGCCGATCACGTAGCCGAGCGAGATCGCCAGCACGGAGACGAGCGGCAGCATGGCGTTACGCCCGACGTAGGCGCCGACGATGCGGCGGGAGCGCAGGCCGCGCGCCCTGGCGACCGTCACGTAGTCTTCACCGAGCGTGTCGGTGGTGCTGCTCTTCATCCGCAGCATCCAGCTCCCCACGGTGGTCAAGACGTAGACGGCGATCGGCAACGAGGCGTGGAAGAAGGCGTCGCCGATGAAGCGCAGGTTCAGGCCGGGCTGGATGCCCGGCGACAGCGAGCCGCGCATGGCGGTGAACGGCACCAGATGCAGGCGGATGCCGAGAAAGACCACGATGAGGATCGCCACCAGGTAGTTCGGGACTGAGGAGAAGAAGGCGCCGATCACGGAGAGGACGTTGTCCACCAGGGAGTTGCGGTTGTAGGCCATGAGCATGCCCAGGGCCACGCCGAGGATGAAGCTGATCAGGAGGGCGATGCCGACCGAGAAGAGCGTCCAGGGCAGGAACTGCAGGATCATCCTGCCGACCGGCGTGCCGGTGGACGCGATCGACATCCCCAGGTCGCCGTGCAGCAGGTTGCCGATGTAGGTGAAGTACTGTTGCCAGAGCGGCTCGTTGACGTTAAAGGAGAACAGCGACGCCGCCAACTGTTGGGCCTGCTGGAAGGGAATGCCTTGCGATTGGACGAGGTTGAGGATGAACGCCTCCACCGGGTTGCCGGGCATGAGGCGGACCAGGAAGAAGGTGAGCGTCGCCACGAAATAGATCGTGAGGATCGCTTTGATCACCCGACGGACCCAGTAGTTGGCGAAGAAGGCGCCGACTGGCGAGCGCCGAGGCTGCGCTTCGACCGCCTTGGGCACCGCCAACGGTGATACGACGACGCTCATATGATCGGTTCTCCTCACCCGGCACCGGTACAACTGACCCTGGGCACGCGACTGATTGCCGACTAGAAATCATCGTAACACACGACCTTGGCCGACCCGGAAGATAAAGTTTGCGGCGGCGCATCTTTCAGCGGTCCTTAATGTGTTACTCTCGCGGCAGCGCGGCGACCCGGAAATAGTGAGCGTGGCGAGGCCGCGATCCGGACGAGAGGTGAAGGCGGATGGCGAGGCTCGCGGCGCCGCGTGGCGCAACCGTTGGCCGGGACGTGGCGCCGGCGGCGCCGCTGCTGACGCCGGGCTTTGCCGGCCTGCTCCTGGCCTGGTTTGCCCTCGGCCTCTGCGCGGCGCCGGCGAAGCCGCTCCTCCCCGTCTACGTCGACGCGGTGCTCCACCGGCCCCCGCTCTTCACCTCCACCCTGCTCTCGCTGCAACTGGCCAGCGGCGCCATCGGCGCCCTCGTCGGCGGCAGCGTTGCCGACGCCTTCGGGCGCAAACTGGCCCTGCTCATCGGGTCGCTGTCCGGACCGCTGGCGGCGGCGCTGTTCCTGACGCGGTCACCCTGGCTGATGCTGGCGCTGGCCCTCCTGATCGGCATGCTCTCCAGCATCCAGACGATCGGCGGCCAGACCTACTTAATGGGCGCCGTCCGCCAGGTGCGCCTCGGCTTCGCCGCCGCCCTCTTCTTCATCGGCTCCACGCTGGGCACCTCCCTCGGCAATTTCGTCGCCGCCCCTGCCCTGGATCGTTGGGGCTTCGGTGCCGTCGCCATCGCCATGGTGGCGACGTCGATGGCGGTCATCGCCACCACCGGTTGGCTGCTGCCGCCGCCGCCGGCGGCCGAGGTCGGGCCGCGCGCGTCATTGGCGGCGACGGTCCGCGGCTACCAGGCGATCTGGCGGCGCTACGAGGTGCGCCTGCTGGTGGGGCTGCGCGGCTTGCCGACCTGCTACTGGGGAGCGGCCACGTTGCTGGTGCCGTTATTGCTCTACCGCGCCAGTCATCTGCCCTCGACCGCCGCCACCTACGCCGGGGTCAGCCTCGCCCTCGCGGCCAGTTGCCAGTTGCTGACCGGGCGCATCGCCGACCGCGTCGGCCGCCGCGCCCCGGCCGTGGTGCTGACCTCCGGGATCGTCCTCTCGGCGCTGCTGTTGGGGCTCTTCTCCGGCAGTGTCGCCGGCCTCTACGCCTTCGGCATCCTCGGCGCCTGCTCCGCCTGGTCGCTCTCCGTGCTCATGCCCGGGCTGATCAAGGATCTCTCCGGTCCGGGCGAAGAGGGCCGCACGCTGGCGCTGACCCATTTCGTCTGGAGCGGCTCCATGCTGATCGGCAGCGTCGGCGCGGGGGCGCTGGTCGTCCTGAACAGCGGCCTACCCTTCCTGATCGCCGCGGCGCTCAATGTCTTCGCGGTTGTGTTTGCCGTGGCATTGCTACGCAGCGGGATGCGCAGCCGGGTCGCCACGGTACGCTGATCTCGCCATCGTGAACCCGCGCGTCGTCAAGGAGAGCGGGCGCTCGGATACCCGTCGGGGGCCGACGCTGCCGGAAGCGGCGGCGGACCGGGCCCGAACCGTGCTGGACCGATCCCTGCCTCCGCTCCTCGCGGCGCGAGGTGCTCGGCGATTACTGGACCGTCAGTTGGAGGGAAATGCTCTGGGTGACGCCGTTGCCGGTGGCGGTCACGGTGAAGGTGTAGGTGCCTTGGGAGGCCCTACGGTACGTGGACACCGTGAGCGTCGACGTGGCGCCGGTCCCCGTCGGCGTCAGCGGGTTGGGGGAGAAGCTCACGCCGGTGCGAGCGGGTAACCCGCTCGCGCTCAGGCGAACGGAGGACTGGTAGCCATTCACGGCGGTGAGGGTCAACGTGTAACTTGTTCGCCCGCCGGGGTTCACCGTCTGGCCGGTCGGTGCGCCCGCCAGCGTGAAGGTGGGCGCCGACAGGTAGGTGAACTGGTCGGCGCTCGAACTGGCCGAGGTGCCGGTCGGGCCGGTGACGGTGACGTCCACCGTCCCCGCCGCCTCCGGGGGAGCGACCGCCGTGATCTGCGCATCGGAGTTGACGCTAAAGCTCGTCGCGGCGACGCTGCCGAACTTCACGCCGGTGGCGCCGCTGAATCCGGACCCGTTCACCACCACCGAGGTGCCGCCGGCCGTCGTCCCGGAGGTCGGATTGAGGCCATTGACGGCCAACGCCGTGCTATAGCTGACGACGCAGGAGGAGGTGGCGTTGCTCCACTCCTGCTGTACGATGTAGGGGTGGCCGTTCCAGGCCACATCGGCACCGTTGCTGCCGGTGGTGCCGAAGGTCCAGGCGCACTTGTCGCCGATCTCGGAGCCCGCGCTGTCGTACCAGGCGGTACCCAACGGATCGGTGACCGTTTCCATCTGCTCGTGCGACAGCAGGTTGATGGTGCTGTCGGCATCGATGTCATTGTTGGGCGAAGACGGGGCGCCGCAAGCCGAGAGGTTGGTACCGGCATAGGGCATGTTGGCGTACAGCACGTTCGCCGTCGTCACACCGTCCGTGGCCGCGAAGTTGGAATGATAGGCACAGTACTGGGTAAAGGAGCAGGACGAGCCGGCGCAGCTATTCTCGCCTCTGGCGGTGAAGACGAAGTACTCAACATCGGGACTGGACCAGGGCCAGCGGTTGGTGTTGACGGCGTTGAGCACCTCGTTCTCGATATCGGCGTCCGTGAGCGTATTCGAAGGATAGGGCGAGGTGTCCACCCAGGCGGTTGCGTAGGCCGAACTGTTGACGATGTTGCCGCCGGAGTCATAGTACTGGGTAGCGACGTTATAAAGCGGACTGCCGCCGATGTCGCCAAAGTAGCGCTCCAGGAGCGACTGATAGGTTGGGCTCATGTAGCTGCCGGTTGGCTGCCAGAAGATGGCATAGCTCGTGCTGCGCGGGCGCTCCGTCGGCCCGTTGTGGTAGGTCAAATTGTCGGCGCCCGAGGCGAGCGAGGCCGCACGCGCTTGGAGCTTGGTACGGTGCAAGACGACCGGTCCCGGGTGGCCGCGCCGCGCTCCCGAGGGGCTATCCGGCGGGCCGCTCTCCGGCTGCGCGGGTGCCACGACCCGCACCGGTCCGGCAGAGGCCGTCTGACTGGACGGGGCGGCGGCGGCCTGCAGCACCTGGAGGGGCAGCAGCAGGCCCAAGAGCATCGCCGCGCACAGGAATTTACGGGCGGAGAAATGGCTGCCAGGCATGACGGCGGTCCTTTCCGGAGGTGTCCGGTAGCGCCAACGTCCACCGGCCAACCGACTGAGCGGGAGGGGGGACACGGCGTCGGTGGCCAGTATACGGCGCGTTCGATGACGGAAAGATGAAACGCAGACCATGGTAGGAGTGAAGTACCACGGCGAGGGCGTGGCGTCTTGCGAACCGCCATGCCTCCATGCTAGCCTCGTCCCGTCAGGAGGAGCAGCGAAGATGGCACGGCTTCCGCTCCATCGGGCCGTCGCCCTGGCCGTTGCGCTCGCCCTGGCGCTGGCGCTGTCGGCGCTGGCCGACACCCTGCCGTCGCCCCCCTCCGTCGTCTCGCCGCCCTGCCCGCCGGCGAGCCCCTGTCCGCCCGTACCGATCGCCGATCGCTACTTCGCGCAGACAGGATTCGCCGTCGACCAGGACGCGTTCTGGAATTACTTCCTGCGGCGCGGCGGACTGCCGACCTTCGGCTACCCGGTGAGCCGCACGACCCAGTTCATGGGCTACCCGACGCAGTTCTTCCAACGCCAGGTGATGCAGCGCTGGCCCGATGGGAGCGTCCACCTGCTCAACCTGCTCGATTCCGGCCTCATGCCCTACCCGACGTTCAACTTCTCGACGTTCCCCGCCGCCGATCCGCAACTGGCGGCGCAGGCGCCGAATCCGAGTGA
>JAICXR010000087.1 GCA_025980355.1 Chloroflexota bacterium
ACGCGCCGGACCGACCGGAGGGGATGCGCCTGCTGGCGCACGAGGCAACGCACACGCTGCAGCAGGCGGCGGGGCCGGTGGCGGGAGAGCCGGGGCCGGACGGGGTGCGGGTGAGCGACACGGCCGACCCCTTCGAGCAGGCCGCGGAGCAGGCCGCCGACAGGAGCGTGGCCGGGGGAACCGCCAGCACGCTGTCGCCAAGCGCGCAGTCCGGACCCCAGATCGCGGTACAGCGGTTCCTGGGCTTTCCGGGATTGGGCGACGACAACAGCTCGCCGCTCGACCTGGGTGGCGCCCTCAGCGGCGGCATATCGGCGTTGGGCTCGGCAGCGGGCGGCCTGGTGTCCGGCGTCGGGTCGCTGCTCGGCGGAGGCGCCGCTGGCGAGGGATCGGCCCTGGGCGGCGCCCTTTCCGATGCCGGATCGGGAGCTGGCGGCATGATTTCCGGTTTCGGTTCGATGGTAGGCTCCGGGGTGTCGGGGGTCGGCTCGCTGCTGGGCAGCGGCGCCTCGACCATCGGCAGCATGCTGGGGTTTGGCGACGTGGGCTCCGCCGTTGGTGGGGCCATAAGCGGGGGGGCTTCGGCGCTGGGCGGCGACATCGCCGGGCTGGCCGGGGCAGTCGGCGGTGACGTGGCGGACACGGCGGGGACCGCCGGGGGACTGCTCGGTGGCCTGGCCGGACTGGTCGGCGGCGACATAACCGGCGCCGCGACGGGTCTTCGCGGCCTCATCAGCGGCGCGGCCTCGGACGCGGGTGGCTTCGTGTCCGGGCTGGGCCTGCCCAGCATCCGGCCGGAGGATCTGCAGATGTAGGTGACAGTTGGCGGCTCGCCGTACGGCCGAGCGCAAAGGAGTGGCGGGAACGGCAGTAGAGGAAGGACTGTAGTTTCAGGTGAGCGAGCGACTGCTAGCACAGCGGAGACGGAGCGGCTGGGACCGTGCTGCGCGGTCCTGGGGCCTGCCGGCGACCGCCTGGGCCGGAGCCGACGGCGCCGCCCGTGTGAGCGAGGCCACGCGCAGCGGCGGCAGGCCGCTGGAGGCGGGGACGCGCAACGCCATGGAGAGCAGCTTCGGTCACAACTTCAGCCAGGTGCGCGTGCATGCGGACGGGCCAGCAGCCGGCGCGGCGGAGGCGATCGCCGCGGCCGCCTTCACGATCGGCTCGGACATTTTCGTCCGCGCCGACCGCTACGCACCTGACTCGCCGTCCGGCTATCGGCTGCTGGCCCACGAGCTGACCCATGTGGTGCAGCATGAGCGCTTCGGCTCGCCCGGCTTCGGCACGGGACGCGACGTGAGCCAGCGTGGCGACGCGGCGGAACGAGAAGCGGAGGGCACCGCCCACCTCGTCGCCGGCGGCCACGCCGTGCAGGTCAGCGCGGCGCCGAGCGCTCCGGTCGAGCGCGGCGTCCTGGACTGGGTAGAAGACAAGGCGTCCGGCGCCTGGGATACGGCCACGGGGGCCGCGTCGGCTGTGGGCGGGGTGGCGGCCGACGCGGCCTCAGCGGTGGGCAGCGCCGCTTCGGCGGCGTATCAGGGATACGAGAAGGCGACCGACTTTCACCAGCTCACCAATGCGCTCGATACTGGGGTGGACTGGGTCGAGAAGCAGGCCGCCGCCGGCGGCCAGAAGGCCGTGGAGGAAACGCAGGACATTCCGATCCTGGGGCAGCTGGCCAAGGCGTCGGCGTTCATCGGCACGGAGGCCACGGACCTGACCGGGGGGCTCGTCAAAGGGGCGGGCGATGTTGTCGGCGGCCTTGGCAATGCGATGCTACATCCGATCGATGCCGCGGCCGGCATGGAGGGGATCCTTGAGCACAACTCGACCATCCCCTTCATGGGCTCCACGCTCAAGGCCGCCCACGGGCTCTACGACCTGGCCGCCAATGGCGGCGGGCAGTATGGCAGCAACCTGGGTGATCTGGCCAACCACGTGTTCAACCCGCTCCAGCAGATGCAGGACGACGCGAAATACGATTCGGATCTGGCGCGAGGCATTCTGACTCCTGGTGCCAAGACCTGGGACGAGTCCTGGCAGCGCGTGCAGGCCAACCCCATGGATACGCTGGGGCGGGCGGCGGCCAACATCGCGCCCATGGTGATGGGCGCCGGCGAGGCCGGCCTGGGCGAGGACGCCGGTCAGGTGACGAGGGTGCCCGAACCCCGGCTGCCGGGCGCGGAACCGCCGCCCACGCTGCGAACGCCCTACGCGCCGCCCGGTGTACCGGAGCCGGCGCCGTTCAACCCCGATATAACTGGCCCAACCGTCGAGCCGCAAGGCCCGGCACCGGCCCGAACGCCTGGTCCAACCGGGCCCGAACCGGGAGCGCCGGCCGGCCCGACGACGTATAAGCCGACTGGTTCTCGGGGCGACTGGGCCTGGGATCCCCAGCAATACCCTGGGGACAGGCCCCCGAGCACGCCCCCTGGCTACGAGGGACAGCCGCGCCCATTTCCAGCGCCGCGGACGCCGTCGCCCCTCTTCCCGGACCAGCTTCCCGACTTCGGCGTCAGCCAGGAGCCAGCGCCTCCAATCATTGAGCGGCCGGTGAACCCGGTACTGCAAGAGCCGCCGTCGAGCGCTCTCCCGGCCCCGGACACGATCCCTGGCGGTCCCGAGTTTCCACAGCCGGCGGGCACGCCCGTCACTCCTCAGCCGATCCCGAAGCTCCCCGGGGGACCCAAAGTAGGGCCGCCTATTCCCCGGGAAGAGCCCCCTTCCGTGCCACCGGGCACGGTGAGGCAACCGATGGACATCCCGAGTATCCCCGCGGAGGAATCCCTGCCCTCCACGCAGCCGCGCGGGCCAGAGACTCAGCCAGCCCCGGCCTCCACAGGCGGGAGCGAAACGCCGACGCTGCGCGGCCTCGGCGGCCTGCCGGCCATCCCACGAGGGTTCGATCCGGGCGCGGTGATCCAGTTGCTGATGGACAGGCCAGGTGCCGGGAGTGTCGTCCAGCTGATGCAGGACCTCGGCATGCCCCTCGGCCGCGCTTGAGGCGGATCGGGCATGGACCAAACCGCGGAAAGATGAGGTGAGGCCTCCATGTTGCCGGAAATCCACGCCGCCTTGCGGACGCTGCTCTACCAGGAAGGGGCGATCAGCCCGGACGAGGTCGAGATCTGGTTCCGGGCGCCGACGCGGGAGTGGGCGGACAGCCTGACGCGGCCGGCGCTCAACTTGCATATGCTGAACATGGAGGAGAACCTGGACCTGCGGGAGACCGCCTACGACATGGTGCGGCGGCAGAAGACGGCCGAGTTTCGCCTGCCTCCGCGCCGAATCGATCTGCGCTACGTCGTGAGCGCCTTCACCGCCGAGCCGGACGACGAGCTGCGCTTGCTCTGGCGCGCGTTGGCGGTGCTGATGCGGCACCAGGAGTTCCCCATGACGCTGCTGCCGGAAGGCTTCCGCGATATCAAGCCGCCGCTGCCGGCGCGCGTCCTGCAAGGGGACGAAGGGCCCAAGCTGCTGGACGTGTGGAGCGCGCTCAGCCTGGAGCCGCGCCCGGCCTTCGGCTACACCATCACCGCGCCGCTGGACCTCGACCTGACGCTCAGCACACCGCTAGTGCTGACGCGTACCCTGCGCGTCGGCAGGCTGGGGACGAACGGCCAGCCGGCGACCGACAGCGTGGAGGGCGAGCTGGAAATCGGCGGGCTGGTGCTGGACCGGCACGGTCAGGCGTTGCCGGACGTCGACGTGACGGTCGAGGGCCGGGCCGCCGAGGCCACCTTGACGGACGAGGCGGGCCGCTTCAAGCTGCGCGGCATCGGGCCGGGCAAGCAGACGCTGCGCGCGCGTCGACGCGACGGTACGACGAAGACGGCCGTCGTCGACGTGCCGGCGGCGTCGTACGACATCGTCTTGGACTGACCGCTTCGCGCGGCCTGCCCGGACCGGGAAGGCCGGCAGGGCGGGCGGCGGCCCAGGTACCAGGCGCGGTGATACTTGTGATTGGCACGTGTCGATCGCCGTGTTGAATAGCGGTGAGATGTCCCCTTGCTCACCGGTGGTCGCGCTGCGTCGCCGGCCGTAGCGGCGGGGCACGTTCGATAGCACGGGGAGAACACCACGACCCGCCGTGCGGGCGTGGCGCAGCGTACGGTCGAAAGGAGCTGGTCGTGCCCGAATATTTGTCTCCCGGCGTCTACATCCAGGAGGTGGACAGCGGTCCCCGACCGATCGAGGGGGCGGGGACCGCCTGCGCCGCCTTCGTGGGGTTCGCACCGGCGGCGCCGGATGGCATGAATAACCGTCCGGTCCTGGTGACGAACTGGTCGCAGTTCGTCGAGCGTTTCGGCAGCCTGGACGAGGAGGGGCGCCGCAACCCGTACATGGATGGCGCCTACATGCCGCACGCCGTGTACGGCTACTTCCTCAACGGCGGCGGGCGCTGCTACGTGACGCGCGTCGCGCCGTCCAACGGCAAGGCAAGCGACGGCAAGGCCATGGATGGCGAGGCGGCGAGCCTGCAGCTGCCCAGCCGGTCTTCCAAAGCTATTGCGGCGCTGACGATCACGCCGAAGGGGACGCCGTCGGACAACATCCAGGTCGAGGTATTGCCGCCCACGATGACGGCGGCCGCCGCCCCCGACGATGCGGCCAAGGCGGGCGACAGGGGTGCCGACAAGGCGACCGACAAGGCGACCGACAAGGCTTCGGCGGAGAAGCCCGACGAAGGGATCTTCACCCTGCGCTTCCGCATGGGCGGCGCGGAGGAGAACTACGAGAACGTCGGCTTGGGCCGGCGGGCGGCGCGGCCGGTGGAGGCGATCAGCCAGGCGAGCCGGCTGGTGACGGTGGTCGAGAACGTCGGCAGCGGACCGCTGGCCGAGCGTGTCCCCGAGGTGGGGACCTATCTCCTGAAGGTGCCGCAGCAGACGACGCTGCCCGCTGTGCGCCCTGACGCCTTCAAAGGCGACGTGACCGAGCGGACCGGCGTGGAAGGGCTGGAGATCGCCGAGGACGTGACGATGATCTGCTGCCCCGACCTCATGTCTGCCTACCAGGCGGGGTCGATTGATGCGGACGGCGTAAAGGCGGTGCAGTTGGGGATGATCGCCCACTGCGAGCGGATGGGCGACCGCATGGCCATCCTGGATACGCCGCCGGACCTGTCGCCGCAAGAGGTCAGGCGCTGGCGCCAGGTGCTCACCAACTACGACTCCAGATTTGCCGCCGTGTACTACCCGTGGATCAAGATCGACGGCCCGGACGGCAAGCCCAAGGCGGTCCCGCCCAGCGGGTATATGGCGGGGATCTGGGCCAAAACCGACAATACCCGCGGCGTCCACAAGGCGCCGGCCAATGAGGTGATCCTCGGGGCTTTGGAAGCGGCGACGCCGATCACCAAGGGCGAACAGGACACGCTCAACCCGATCGGGGTGAACTGCATCCGGTCCTTCACCGGCCGCGGGCTGCGCGTCTGGGGCGCACGCACCATCAGCAGCGACCCGGCCTGGCGCTATATCAACGTGCGCCGTTTGTTCAACTATGTCGAGAGCTCGCTCAAGTCCGGCCTGCAGTGGGTCGTCTTCGAGCCCAACGACCCCGACCTGTGGGCGCGGGTACGGCGAGACGTCGGCGCCTTCCTGACCGGCGTCTGGCGGGACGGTATGTTGTTCGGCCTCACGCCGGAGCAGGCATTCTACGTCAAGTGCGACGAGGAGCTGAACCCGTCCGACGTGCGCGACCGTGGCCAGCTGTTCATCGACATCGGCATGGCGCCGGTGAAGCCGGCGGAGTTCGTCGTCTTCCGGCTGAGCCAGTGGGCGGGCGGCGGCGCGTAGCCGCCGAGCGGGCGGCGGGCCCCGGCTGGGTGTCCGCCGCCGATGAGCGACGGGGCGGGCCTGACCGCCCGAGAATAGGGAGGAAAGCATGGCAGAAGGGAAAGACCCTGCGCCGAGTACCTGGTTCGACGTCGAATTCGGCAGCTACCTCAAAGGCGCCTTCAAGGAGGTCTCGGGCCTCAGCCACGAGGCGGAGGCGGTGACGCAATATTCCACCTCCGGCAAGCAGATCACAGCCATCGTCCCCGGCGCGATCAAATGGGGCGATATCACCTGAAGCGGGTGATGACCTCAGATCTGGCGCTCTGGGACTGGCGCAAGGTCGTGGAGGACGGCGACATGGCCAAGGCGCGCGCCAACGGCACGATCACGCTGTACGACACGGCAGGGAAGGCGGCGGCCAAGTGGGACATCCTGAACGCTTGGCCGAGCAAGGTCAGCGGGCCGCTGCCCAACGCCGCCGCGAATCAGCCGGCGATGGAGGAGCTGACGATCGTCTGCGAAGGATTCAAGCGGAGCCAATAGGCGAGGCGGCTCTGGACGCGGAGTTGCCCGATCGGAGATAGGAGAAGCGCATGCCGGCATATGGCGTACGGTCGTCGAGCGATGAAGACGGGTTAATCGCGGCCTGGTTCAGCGTAGAGTTCCAGGGGGCGATCGCCGGGGTTTTCCGCGAGTGCTCGGCGTTGGGCAGCCAGCACGACGTCGTTACCTACAACGGGACGTCGGAGAAGGGGATGCAGGTCACCAACAAGATGACGGGGAACCTGAAGTTCAACCCCATCACGTTGAAGCGCGGCCTGACCGACAACCAGGACTTCTGGGAATGGCACAAGACGGCGGCGATCGACGGGGACGTGGCATCAGCCCGCAAGTCGGGGACGATCACCATGTACAGCCCGAAGCGGGAAGCGGTGGCGAAGTGGGAATTCCACAATGCCTGGCCGAGCAAGGTCACCGGTCCGACCTTCGACGCCTCGTCCAACAACGTGGCGATCGAGGAGTTGACCATCGTCTACGAGGATTACCGGCGCACGCAGTAGCCGGGGAGGAAGGGCAGGTGCGGACCCATGGTAGCGACGACGGGTCCGCTGCTGCAGACGGAGTTCGCCTTCGCCCTGCCTTGCGGCTACGTGGATGACCACGGCGGGCTGCACCGCGCCGGGACGATGCGGCTGGCCACGGCGCTCGACGAGGTCGAGCCGCTGCGCGACCCGCGGGTGCAGGCGAACCAAGCGTACGTGAGCATCCTGGTGTTGAGCCGGGTGATCACCCGGCTCGGGGAGATCAGCCCGGTGAGCCCGGCGGTGGTGGAGCGCCTCTTCTCGGCAGATTTCGCCTACCTCCAGGACCTTTACGTCCGCGTCAACGACAGCGGCAGCAGCCTGGTCGAGACGCGTTGCCCTTCCTGTGGCGCCCGCTTCGCCCTGGATGTGGCGGCGGACGAGGGCGAGTGAGCGCGCCGAGCGGCGGCCCGAATCGCGGCCGCCGCTCGGCGGCACGCGGAGCGATGAACGGGAAGGCCTCGAGGTGGAACGGCAGGAGGAGCGGCCCACGCCGCCGGAGAGCGCGGGGGGGGCCACGAAGCAGGCGACGATCGACGTCGAGCGGTTGGCCGATCGTGTCTACCAGTTGCTGCGGGCCGAGGTCCGCCTGGGCCGGGCGCGTGGGGAAGCGTTGCCGCATCGCGGAAGGATGGCCCAGTGATGGCGGAGGCGCACGCGAACTGCCGCTTCTATATCGAGATTGACCAGCAGAAAGAAGCCGTCTTCACCGAGCTGACGGGCCTGCAGGTGGAGATGGAGGTGGAAGAGTATGCCGAGGGCGGCAACAACAGCTACGTCCATCGTCTCCCGGGCCGCACGAAGGTCAGCAACATCATCCTGAAGCGGGGCATGACCCGCTCGAGCGAACTATACAAGTGGTACACGCAGGTCTGTCTGGGCGTCATCAAGCGCCGCCACGTGTCGGTGCTGATGTACGACTCCAAGGGCGTCGAGGTGCAGCGCTGGGACTTCGTCAACGCCTACCCGGTGAAGTGGGTAGGGCCGCAATTCGCCGCCAACGGCGCTGTGTCCGCGGTGGAGACGCTGGAACTGGCCCACGCCGGGCTGCAATTCGAGTGACGGGATTGGGGAGGCAGGCAACGCGATGAGTCGGTCGAGAGGCGGCGTCTTGCGCCGCTGGCTGTCGCGTCGCCGACCGCTCGTGCAGCGGGTTGCCGAGCACTCGCGCCTGGCCCGCTCCATGGGCTTGGAGTTGGCGCCGGTCGCCCGGCGGACGCCGTCGCGGTTCGTGCCGGCCGTCGGGTCTGTTGGGCGGCAATTGGCGCCGGCCAACCCCATCGAACGCGGCACAACCGCGCAACGAGCCGGGCCGCCTCCGCGACCCGAGCTGGAAGGGGTCAGGACGGAAATCGCGCCGACGGGGACCGATCAGGCCGCGGCGGTTCCGGAGCATTCGTCGGCGATTCGCCCAATGCCGGTAGCACCCGGCGCCGAGGCCGCCGAGGACGCGACGGACCGCGTCGGCCCGGTGGAGGACGGCCTGGCACTTCGCGCCGAGTCCCCTGCCGGCGAGGCCGCCGCATCCCCGGCGATGGCGTGGCAAGCGCCGGTGGACCCCATACTCGCGACGCGCACCGAAGGCGCAGAGGGACCGATGGCATCCCATCACATCGGGCCGCCTACGTCGCCCAGGCGTGGGGACGTCATGCCGACGCTCCCTGGCGAGTCGGTTCCGGCCGCCGCAGGTCAGGGGGCGCCGCAACGCCTGGCGCCGCCGTCTGTCGCGGCCCTTCCGGCAAACGTGCCGCCGCAACACGCTGCGCCCACGGGCCTCCGGCCACCGGATGGCGTGTCCCCCCGTTCCCCGACGGAGCCGGCCGGCGACGACGCGGAGCTTGGCCTGGCTGGCGAGCGCCGCGGCGAACGAATCGCTTCGACGGCGGAGCTGGTCGGCGCGATAGCGGTGCCTTCCGCGGCGGAAGATGCGGCGATCGCCGCACCGGCGCGCGCCGCTCAGGCCATTTTTTTGGCCGAAGCGTTATCGCAGATTGAACCGTCGCCCGACGCGGAGCGTTCGGCGGCGGTGGAAAACGGCATACTTCCTGAAGCGCCGGAGGCCGTGCCGGCAAGAACGACCGCCGACCCCGAGGGCGACGAGCCCGGGTTGGTCGATGTGGACCTAGTCGCCGCCCCTTCCGATCACCCGCCATCGGTCCTGACGGCCGACCGCCCAGCCGAGCCGGTCGCCCCATCCGGCGCGACCGGCACGGGACACGGCGATGCACCCGAGCCGCCGGAACGGCCGCTTCGGGACCTTCAGGACGCGCGAGCGCCGGTCGTTCGACCGGCGTTGCTCGTGGACGAGGGCCGGAATCTTCCCCGATCTGACCCGGAGCCCCCGCCCGCCGCGGGCGCCGCCCCTCGGCTGGCTCCGGCGTTCGCGATGGACATCGCCCCTGTCCAGGCGGCCGCGAGCGAGACGGAGCGGGCCCGCGTCAGCGGCGAGCTCGACGCGCCGTCCGATCGGGAAGCGACCATCGCTCCGTCCAGCCCGACGCCTGCGGCCCCGTCGCGAACCCGGGTTGAGCCCGCCGTTCTCGCTGGCGCGGACCTCTCGTCCGAGACGTTGCCGGCGTCGACCGCGTCTGCCCATTCGACCCCCCAGCCGCCGGCCGTCGCCGGGTGGCCGGCCGTGCAACGAGAGGTGGCGCCGGAAGCGAACATCGACGCCACATTGGACGACCGGTCGGAATCGCCCGCCTCACCGAGCGCGGTACAGGCGACCGCGATGCTCGCCGAAGGGGATCGGGTCCCACGGCAAGAGGCGCTGCGGGGGCAGGTGCCGGCGGACACTCCAGCAGCCGGTACGCCGGACGATCGCCTCGGCGCCGGCGAAAGCGGCGCTGATGAGCCTGGTGGCGCGGCGGCAGTGCCGGCCGCGACGCAACGAGCGACCCCTGAAGACGTCACCGGACGCGCGGGGCC
>JAICXR010000376.1 GCA_025980355.1 Chloroflexota bacterium
ATTGGCACCCTCTTCCCGGCCCGTGCCGGCGTCGACGGGCGCAAGCGTTGGCTCGCCACCGGCGTCGCCGGCCGCGGCGAAGTGCTGGTCGATGCCGGCGCCGTGCGCGCGCTCCTCACCGGCGGCAAGAGCCTGCTCCCGGCAGGCGTCCGTCAGGTCCAGGGACGCTTTGCCCGTGGCGACGCGCTCATGATCCGGAGCGAGGAGGGCCAGGCGGTCGCCTGCGGCCTGAGCAACTACGACGCCCACGACCTCAGCCGCATCGCCGGCCACCGGTCCGACGAGATCGCCGTCGTGCTCGGCTACACCTTCGGGCCCGAGGCCGTGCACCGCAACAACCTCGTGGTGTTGTAGCAAGGCGACGGCCGGGCCGGGAGGTCCCCTCGGTATACTGCCTGAAGAGACAACGGCAAGGAGCAGCTTGATGCACTATCGCACCTTCCCGGGCACCGACCTTACGGTGTCCGAAGTCGGCTTCGGCGCCTGGACGCTGGGGTCGGATTGGTGGGGCACGCACAGCCAGGAAGAGTGCGACGCGCTCCTGCGGCGAAGCCTGGACCTCGGTGTCACGTTCATCGACACCGGCGACACCTATGGCAACGGCCGGGCCGAAGAGATCATCCCGGCTGCCCTGGCGGCGGAGCGCAAACGCCTGGTGATCGCTACCAAATTCGGCTACGACATCTACGCCCATCCCGATTCGAAAGGGCAGCGCGAACGCCCCCAGCGCTGGGACCCGGACTTTGTGCGCTTCGCCTGCGAGCAGAGCCTCCGCCGGCTGGCCACCGACTACATCGACCTCTACCAGTTGCACAATCCGCGCCTGCCGGACATGCAGCGCGACGACCTCTTCGCTACGCTGGAGGCCTTGCAGGCCGAAGGCAAGATTCGCCATTACGGTCTGGCGCTGGGTCCGGCCATCGGCGGCACGCTCGATGGCGGCGCGATGATGGAGCAACGCCCTATGACGTCGCTGCAGATCATCTACAACGCCCTGGAACAGGAACCGGGCCGAAGCTTCTTTTCCACCGCGCGGGAGCGCGGCGTCGGGTTGCTGGTGCGGGTGCCCCACTCCTCCGGACTGCTGGAGGGGCACTTCACGGCGGAGACCACCTTCCCGCCCGGCGACCACCGTAACCACCGGCCGCGCGAATGGCTGCTCTCCGGCGTCAAGAAAGTGGAGCGCCTACGTTTCCTCACCGAAGGTCGGGACATGACGCTCGGCCAGGCCGCCTTGAAGTTCATCCTGGCCGAGCCGACCATCTGTTCCACCTTGCCCAACATCTACAACGTCGAACAACTTGAGGAGTTCGCCGCCGCCCCCGACCTGCCCGACCTACCTGCGGCCGACATCGCCCGAGTCACGGCGCTCTTCGATAGCGACTTCGCCTGACGCACGAACGTATACTGCTTCCATGGCACGCAACCGAGGACGCTGGAATCGCCCCGATGCCCTGTCCGACGACACGGCCGGCGCTGCGGACCCGCCGGACGAGGAGGCGCCCCAGATCCCACGGCGCGACGACACGGCGGTCCTCGAGCAACTACGACGCGCCGAAATCGTCGCCTGCGAGCAGTTGCCGCAAGGCTCGAACTACAGCTTCGCATTGGGCCTGACCAACGCCGGTCAGGACATCGACCTGCTCGCCATCTACAAGCCGAGGCGGGGGGAGGTGCCGCTCTGGGACTTCCCCTCCGGCACACTGTATAAGCGCGAGGTGGCCGCCTACCTGACCAGCGCGGCCCTGGGCTGGCAGTTCGTCCCCCCGACCGTCGTCCGCGAAGGGCCCTACGGCGTCGGCTCCGTGCAACGGTACATCCAGCCAGCGGGCGAGAGCCACCTGTTCCGCTGGCGACACGAGCACCGGGCGGAGCTTATGCGCATCGCCGTCTTCGATTACGTCACCAACAACGCCGACCGTAAGGCTGGGCATTGCCTTTTGGATGGCGACGGGCGAGTGTGGGGCATCGATCACGGCCTGACCTTCAACACCGACCCGAAGCTCCGCACCGTCCTGCGCGATTTCTCCGGCAACGCCCTCCCCGCCTGGCTGCTGAACGACATGCAATGCTTCGCCTCCTCGCCTTCCCTGGACGAGCTGCTCCGGCAACTGAAACCATTGCTGGCGGCGGACGAAATCGCCGCCTTCGTCAAGAGGGTCGAGCGCGTGCTCCGCCATCGGGTATTCCCGCGGCTGGACAGCTACGATAGCGTGCCGCGGGAGTGGTGGTGAGTCTCGCGGCCGACCCTGTGTCAGGCGCGCCCGATCCCCCACCGGTGGTGGTCATCGGCGCCGGATTGGCCGGGCTGGCGGCTGCGGTCACGCTGCACCGGGCGGGGCGAGCGGTCCGCCTGCTCGAAGCCAGCGAAGCCGTCGGCGGCCGGGTGCGCTCCGAGCGCACCGCCGACGGCTTCATCCTTGATCGTGGCGCTCCAATGCTGTTCACGGCGTATCCGGCCTTGGGCCGTCTCGTCGATCAAGCCGCGCTAGACCTGCGCGCCTTCGACGCCGGGGCCCTGATCGCGGGCAGCACACCGATGCAGGTCGCCGTCGACCCGTTCGCCCATCCCTGGCGACTGCCGCGGCTACTCGCCAACTCCCCGTTCAGCCGGGGCGACGCGCTTCGCCTCCTCCGGTTGAAACTGGAGCTCATGGGGCCCGGCGGCGGGCGGCTGGCGGCCGCCGGCGAACACGACGTGGCGGCAGAGCTGGCAAGCATTGGCTTCAGCAGCGGGGCGGTGGAGCGCTTCTTCCGTCCCTTCTTCGGCGGCATGGTGCTGGACCGAACGCTCGACACGCGCGCCCACACAGTCCTCTTCCTCTTCAAGATGTTCTCCGAAGGCCGGATGGCCGTCCCGAGCGCCGGGATGGGCGCGCTGACCGCGCAGCTCGCCGCCCACCTGCCGCCGGGGAGCGTCGAGCTACACACGACGGTCAGCGAGATCGAGCGGGGCGCGGACGGCAGCGTGGCGGCCGTGTGCGCCGGCCAGCACCGGTTCCCCGCCGCCGCCGTCATCCTGGCCGCGGACCTCTGGTCGGCGCGCCTGCTCCACCCCGAATTGCCGTCCCTTGAGCCGTTGGGCTGCACGACGATCTACTTCCGCAGCGAAGTACCGCTCTACCGTGAGCGACTGCTGATGCTGAATCCCGACCCGACGGGCTTCCTCAATCGGGTGACGCCGCTCACCAACGTCGCGCCATCCTACGCACCACCCGGCCGGCACCTGCTCTCGTGCATCTCGCTCACCGGCCAGGACCTGGACGACGCCACCATCGAGCGGCGGAGCCGCGCCGAACTGACGCGCTGGTTCGGCGAGAAAGCGAGTGACCTGCGCTTCCTGGGCATCCATCGCCACGCCCACGCCCAGTTCCGCCAGCCGTCCCACTGGCGTGACCACCGGCCAAGGATCCGCACCGCTACGCCCGGCCTCTACCTGGCTGGCGAGTACATGCAATCGAGCACAATCAACGGCGCGCTCCTCTCGGGCGTCGAGGCAGCCCGAGCGGTGCTGGTGGAGCAGCGATAGTCGTGTCGAGCCGTTTTCAAGGCCGCCGCCATGCCCCTGGTATACTTTCCCGCAACGACGAGAATAGGAACGAACGTTTGGCCCCTGCCCTCCTAAATAATGTCCAGCGGCAAGCCGTGGAGGCGGGGGACGGACCGCTGCTGATCTTCGCCGGGGCGGGTTCCGGCAAGACGCGCGTGCTCACCCATCGCATCGCCTACCTGCTGAACGAGCGCGGCGTCGCCCCCGAGCAGATCCTGGCCGTCACCTTCACCAACAAGGCGGCCGGCGAACTGAAGG
>JAICXR010000014.1 GCA_025980355.1 Chloroflexota bacterium
AAATGTTTTGCGTCCTTTAAGTCTTTAGTTTTTTCTTCACCGGGCTGCTCGTGCATGTGCTGCTGAGTCTGCTCGGTGAGTTTGGTTTCATGCTTGTGATGGGATTTTCGGGGCATGGCTTTCTCCGTCGCTATTGAATCGGACGTTCGGGCGAGTATGTCATGCAGGAGCGCTGATCACGAATGGTTGCGCCCGCACAAGGAACCACCCAAGCACACTTCGAGCTACCGTGTCAGCTAGGCTGTACGACGGCCCATACGTCCGTGCACTACCCCCGTTTGCACGCTCTGCCCTTACCCGAGGGTATACTGGAAACCGACGGCACAGTCGGTTTTCAAGTGGGGAGCGAGCCGGATGCGGGTGGAACAGGCGCGGAGCCGGACGCGGCGGCAACGCATCCTGGACGGGGCGGCGCTCACGTTCTCGCGCCGGGGCTACCGTGCGACGTCCGTCGATGACATCGCCGAGGCCAGTGCGACCTCCAAGGGCGGCATCTACTTCCACTTCCCCAACAAAGAGGCGATCTTCCTGGCGTTGCTGGAGGGCATGGCGGCGCTGTTGCACGACCGCATGGAGCGCGCGATGGCGGAGGCGACGGGGCCGGAGGCCAAGCTGGACGCCGCTCTCCTGACGATGCTGCACACCTTCGGGGCGCACCGCACCCTGGCCCGGCTGTTTCTGGTCGACGCTATGGGAGCCAACCGCGAGTTCAGCGCGCGCATTATGGAGATTCAGGAAGGGTTCGTTGCCCTGATTGAGCGCCAGCTCCAAGAGGCGATCGCCGAAGGCGCGTTGCCGGCGGTCGATACGGAAATCACCAGCGTCGCCTGGTTCGGCGCGCTGTTGCAGGTCGTGACGCGCTGGCTGCTCGCCGGCAAGCCGGCCGACCTGAACGACGCCTATCCGGCGTTGCGCGCGCTGCTCTTGCGCAGCGTGGCCCTGCCGGCGGCCAACCGGCTGCAAGCGATGACGGCCTGATATGTCAAGCGCCAACGCTACCACCCGCCCCTCCGGCGCCCGTGCGGCCGCGCCGGAGCCGGTATTGCAGAGTTTCAGCGAGCCGGTGACGCCGGTCGATCCGGTCGCCCTCTTCCGCCACGCCCAAACGTCTATGGGCGCCGCCGCCTACTGGGAACGGCCGCAGGACGACGCGGTCATCGTCGGTATGGGGGCAGCACAGCAGATCACGTTGCAAGGGATCGCCCCGAGCGCCTGGGTCTTCGGTGAGGCGCGCCGCGAGTGGCAACGGCTGATCGCCGGCGCTCGGGCCTTCGGCGATGTGCCCGGTGGCCCATTGCTGCTCGGCGGCTTCGCCTTCGATCCGTTGCGGCCACCGACCGATACGTGGAGCGGCTTCCCTTCCGGGCTCCTGACGCTGCCACGCCTGCTCTACCGCCAGGCCGGTGACCGCGCCTCTATCACCTACTGCGTCGTTCTGCCACCCGGCGCCGCCACCGAACGGGCCTTCCGGACGTTGCGCGACACATGGCTGGCGTCGCTGGCCGGGCCCGGCGTCAGGAGGCAGGGGGCAGAGGCCGAACGGGATGAAGTGAACGCCCGCCACGGGCTGAATGGGCAGGTGCGGGCCGGCGGCGTGCCGCCTCGTCGGCAACGCCCGACCTCCGCTCCCAAACAGGGCGAGCGGAGCGAACCCGACCCCTGGCAGCAGCTCGTTGCCGGCGCCGCGCAGGATATCCGCGACGGGCAGTTGGAGAAGGTCGTGCTGGCGAGGCAGGTGCGCTTGCCGGCGGAGGCCGTGGTGGACGCGGCGACCGCGCTCGCCCGCCTGCGGCGGGAGGCGACGACCGGCCTGATCTTCGCCGTCGCCAGCGCGGGGCGCTGCTTCCTGGGCGCCACACCGGAACGGCTCGTGCGGTTGCAGGACGGCCGGGTCCAGACGGCGGCGCTGGCCGGCTCGCGGCGGCGCGGCGCCACGGCGACGGAGGATGCGGCACTGGAACAGGAACTGCTGCGGAGCGGCAAGGATCGCTGGGAGCACGCCATCGTTGCCCGTGAACTGACGGATGGCCTGGGCGCGGCCGGCGTCGAGCTCGCGCCAACGCCACGTTCGGTCGTGCTGAAGCTGGGCAGCGTCCAGCACCTGTACACGCCGCTCGCGGGGAGCGTCGACAGCGACTGCACGATCCTCGACCTGTTGGAGCGGTTGCATCCGTCGCCGGCGGTGGGGGGCTATCCCCGGGCGGAAGCGCTGGCCTGGATTCGCGAGCGCGAAGGCATGGACCGCGGCTGGTACGCCGGCCCGATCGGCTGGATGGACACCGCCGGCAATGGCGACTTCGCCGTTGGCATCCGCTCCGCCCTGCTCGATCGCTATGGGGCCTTGCTCTTCGCCGGGTGCGGCATCATGGGCGACTCCCGTCCGGAGGAGGAGTTCGGAGAATCGGAGCTGAAGCTGCGCCCGATGCTGGCGGCATTGCAGAGAAACGACGCGTGGATTCCGTAACCGCCCTCTATCGCTGTGTCGGCGCCTTTGTCAGCGCCCTCGAGCGCCTCGGCCTGCGCCACGTCTGCCTCTGCCCCGGCTCGCGCTCGACGCCGCTGGCGCTGGCCTTCGCCCGCCACGGCGGCTTCCGCGTCTGGGTGCATCTGGACGAACGATCGGCGGCGTTCTTCGCCCTGGGCCTGGCGAAGGCGTCGCGCCAGGCGGTGGCGCTGCTCTGCACGTCGGGGACCGCGGCGGCCAACTTCGTCCCCGCCGTGGTCGAGGCCGACGCTGCCCACGTCGCCTTGCTCGTCTGCACCGCCGACCGCCCGCCGGAACTGCACCACGTCGGCGCCAACCAGACGGTTGAGCAGCACCACCTCTATGACCGGCACGTCCGCCTGGCGATCGACATGCCGGTGCCGGACGGAGAGGCGACCACCCGGCGCTACTTCCAGCACATGGCGGCGCGAGCCTTGAGCGCCTGCCGCGCCGCGCCGAACGGCCCGGTCCATCTCAATTTCCCGTTCCGCGAACCGCTGGTCCCGAAAGGCCCTCCGCCGCTCGCGGGGGGCGAGGCCAAACGCGCGCTGCCATTGACCAGCGCGCTGTTACTGCCGGCCCCGCGCATGCCCAATCAGGAGCAGGTAACGGCGGTTGCCGACCTGATCCGCGGCGCCAGGCGCGGACTCATCGTCTGTGGCGGCCAGGACGACCCCGCCTTCCCGGCGGCGGTGAGCCAGTTGGCGACCAAGATGCGGTTCCCCGTGCTCGCCGATCCGCTCTCCGGTGTGCGATGCGGCTTCCATCACACGGATCTCATCCTGGACAGCTATGACGCGATCCTGCGTGATACGGCCTTTGCGGCCAGGGTCGCGCCCGATGTCGTGTTGCGTTTCGGCGCGGCGCCCACCTCCAAGCCGCTGCTGCAGTTCCTGGAACGACAGGCGTCCTGCCCGCAGGTGCTGGTGACGGACGGCGATTGGACGGACCCGACGTTAGTGGCGGCGGCGTTGCTGGCCGCCGATCCCGCCGCCTGCTGCCAGGCGCTGACGGCCGTGCTGGGGGGCCATATCCCGCCGAAGACGGCCACTGCCTACGCCCGTCGCTGGCAGCGGGCAGACGCGGCGGCCCGGGCCGCCCTCGCCGCCGGCAGCGGCGAGTTGAACGAACCGTTTGAGGGTCGCGTCTTTCTGGAGCTCGCCCGGCTCTTGCCGGAGGGGGCACTGCTGTTCGCCGGTAACAGCATGCCGGTCCGGGATCTGGATTCGTTCTTCCCGGGCGGCACACGCGACGTGCACTTTCTCGCCAATCGGGGCGCCAGCGGGATCGATGGCGTAATCTCGACGGCGCTCGGCGCGGCGGCGGCACGCCAGCGCCCGGCGGTGCTGGTGATCGGCGACCTCTCCTTCTATCACGACATGAACGGACTGCTGGCAGCACGCCAGTACGGACTGGGCCTGACGATTGTGCTCGTCAACAACGACGGCGGGGGCATCTTTTCCTTCCTGCCGCAGGCCGACCAGCCGGATTATTTCGAGCAGCTCTTCGGCACGCCGCACGGCCTGGACTTCGCGCCGGCGGCCGCCCTTTACGGCGCACAGTACAGGCGCCCAACGTCCTGGGACGAATTCGGCGCCAGCGTGCAGGCGGGCCTGGCGAGCGGTGGCCTGCACATCGTGGAAGTACGAACGGATCGGAGAGTGAACGTCGCGCAGCACCGGGCGCTCTGGCAGCGGGTGGCGGAGGCGCTGCGGTGAGGACGCGGTATGCCGTCAACGGCCTGGCCGTGAGTGTGGTGAGCGATAGCGGCGAACGGGCCGCTCCACCGTTGCTGCTGCTGCACGGCTTCACCGGCGCCGCGGCGACCTGGGGCGACGTGCAAGCCGAGCTTGGATCCGACATAGCCTGCATTGCCGTCGATCTGGTGGGCCACGGGGAGACGGAGCACCCCAGCAGCCTCGACCACTACCGTATGCCGGCGGCGGTCGCCGATCTGGCAACGTTGCTAGATCTGCTGGGCCTGCCGCGGGTGGCGCTGCTCGGCTACTCCATGGGCGGGCGGACGGCGCTGCAATTTGCGGTCGCCCATCCCGAACGGGTGTCGGCACTGCTGCTGGAGAGTGCCTCACCGGGTATCGCCGACCCGGCCGAACGCGCGGCGCGCGTGCAGAGCGATGAGGCGCTGGCCGAGCGGATCGAGCGCGACGGCATCCGCGCCTTCGTGCGGGAATGGGAGACACTGCCGCTCTTCCGCTCCCAGGCTCGGCTGCCGGCGGCGATCCGGGAGGCGCAGCGCGCGCAACGGCTCCAGAACAGTCCACTGGGGCTGGCGAACAGCCTGCGCGGCATGGGAGCCGGGGCGCAGCAACCGCTCTGGCCGGCGCTCGCCACGCTGCCGATGCCGGTGCTGCTCATGGCCGGTGAGGAGGACCGGAAGTACGTTGGGTTGGCCAGAGCGATGGCGGAACGGGTACGGGACGTACGGGTCGTCGTCGTCCCGGAGGCGGGGCACACGGTCCACCTGGAGCAACCCGCGGTCTTTACCGCCGCGGTGGGCGATTTTTTGCAGACGGCGGGGCTAGCAAAGGCTCGCCAGGAAGGGAGTAGGTTATGAGCGCGAACATATCCTGGGAACGACGGGGCGAGTACGAGGACATCTTGTTCGAGTCGGCGGAGGGTATCGCCAAAATCACCATCAACCGGCCGGAAGTTCGCAACGCCTTCCGGCCGAAGACGGTGGCGGAGATGGGCGACGCCTTCGCCCGGGCCGGCGATGACCCGACGATCGGCGTCGTCATCCTCACCGGTGCCGGGGACAAGGCGTTCTGCAGCGGCGGGGATCAGAAGGTGCGCGGCCACGGCGGCTATGTCGACGATGCCGGCGTCCCGCGCCTCAACGTGCTGGATTTCCAGCGCCAGATCCGGCTGCTGCCGAAGCCGGTGATCGCCATGGTGGCCGGCTATGCCGTCGGCGGCGGCCACGTCTTGCATCTCCTCTGCGACCTCACCATTGCCGCCGATAACGCCGTCTTCGGTCAGGCTGGCCCCAAGGTCGGCAGCTTCGACGCCGGCTACGGCGCGACCTACCTGGCGCGGGTCGTCGGCCACAAGAAGGCGCGGGAAATCTGGTATCTCTGTCGTCAGTACTCGGCCCAGCAGGCGCTGGACATGGGATTGGTCAACACGGTTGTCCCCCTGGAGCGCCTGGAGGAGGAGACGGTGCAGTGGTGCCGGGAAATCCTGGAAAAGAGCCCGATTGCCCTGCGCTTCCTCAAGGCCGCCTTCAACGCCGACACCGACGGCCTGGCCGGCCTGCAGCAACTGGCCGGTGACGCCACGATGCTCTACTACCTGACGGACGAGGCGAAAGAAGGGCGCAACGCCTTCGTTGAGAAGCGCAAGCCCGACTTCGGGCGCTTCCCACGCTTGCCGTAGGGGAAGGGATGCGACCGTCCGTCACCCGATCGACGCTCCTGCGCACCTGGCTGATCGCCGCCCGGCTGCCGACCCTCTCGGCGGCGGTGGCTCCCGTGCTGGTCGGCACTGCCGTCGCCCATCTGCGTCATCCGTTCCGGCCCGTACCGTTCGTGCTGGCGCTGCTGGCGGCGGTGCTGATCCAGACCGGCACGAACTTCGTCAACGACTACTACGACTACCGCAAGGGGGCCGACACCGGGAAGCGGTTGGGGCCGGTGCGCGGCCTGCAAAGCGGCGCCATCACACTGGGCCAGATGCGCAACGCCATCTTCATCAGCTTCGGCGCCGCCCTGCTGATCGGGCTATATCTGGTGGCGACGCATGGCTTGCCGATCCTGCTGATCGGTATCGTGTCCATTCTCGCCGGTATCGGCTACACCGCCGGCCCCTGGCCGATCGCCTACATCGGGTTGGGCGACGTGTTCGTCTTCCTCTTCTTCGGCGTGGTGGGCGTGGTCGGCTCCGCCTTCTTGCAAATCGACACCTGGAGCGGCAGCGCGGCGGCCGCCTCCGTGCCGGTCGGGCTGCTGGCGACGGCAATCCTGGTGGTGAACAACCTGCGCGATGTCGACACCGACCGTGCCGCCGGCAAGTTCACGCTGGCGGTGCTGCTCGGCCGCAAGGCCATAAAGGCGGAGTTCGTGTTCTGCCTGCTGGTCGCCTACCTGGCCCCCCTGGCGATGCATCTGCGCGGTACATTGCCGACGGCGATCTGGTGGCTACCCTGGCTGACGTTGCCCTTGGCGCTGACGCTGGCCCGCACGGTCCTCACGAGCAGCGACGGCCCCCGCCTCAACCAGGCGTTGCGGGAAACCGGACAGTTGCACCTCCTATTCAGCGTGCTCCTGGCCGGCAGTTTCCTGTGATGCCTGCGCGCGCCGCTGCTCAACGTCATAGAGGCGATCCAAGGCTTCGGACAGGGCGGCGTTGCTGCGACCCAGGTCTTCCAGTTCCGCCACCAGGTCGGGCAGCATACTGGCCGGCAGTTCACCGGCGCGCACTTTGCTGACGAGCTCGGCGATCTCGGGCGGCAACGTGCGCAACTGCCGTTCCATCTCGGCGTCGTTCACGGCAGATCCCCATTCTCCCTTGCCGGCCTCAAGACGGGACCGGGCAGACGGAGAGCGTAGCACACCACGTGGTTGCCCGCCGCGGGGCCGCTGCCGGCGGTGGGAATGGGTACGATACTGACCGTGATCGCCGGTAGACGTTGCCGATCGATGTCGCCCTTGCGGTGTTGTCGCAAGGAATATCTGGAGTACCAGTTCAATGCCTACGCAGCCTGATAACCGTGCCGAGCAGCCGACCCGAACGGAAGCCGCCGTCGAGCAGCCGGCCGATACCGCCCAACGGGAGGGGGCGGACATTGCCGGCGCCGGCGCCGCGGCGTCCGCCACCACACCGCCGGCACGCGGCCCCGTCCTGATCGTCGCCGCGCACCCCGACGACCCGGAGTTTGGCCTGGGCGCGACCCAGGCCAAGTTCACCGCGGAAGGGCGGGAAGTCGTCGTGGCGCTGGTGACCAGCGGCAATGAAGGCGGCGAGGACCCGACGGTGTCCGACGAAGATTTGATGGCCCAGCGGGAGGAGGAGCAGCGCCGGGCCAGCGCCGTGCTGGGCGTGAAGACCATCGAGTTCTTGCGGCAATGCGACGGCCTGGTGGTGAATACGCCGGAACTGCGGCGGGAAATTGTCCGGCTGATCCGCCGCTACAAACCGGAGACGGTATTTACCCACGACCCCTCCAACTTCTTCAGCGAGGGACACATCAACCATCCAGACCACCGGGCGGTGGGCCATACGACCTTAGACGCGATCTTCCCCGGGGCGGGCAACCCGCGCAGCTTTCGGGAGTTGCTGGCGGAGGGACTGGAGCCGCACAAGATCAAGGAGGTCTATCTGTTCTTCACCGCCGCCGCCAACGTCTGGATTGACGTCACCGGTTACATTGAGAAGAAGGCCGACGCGCTGGCCGAGCACAAGTCGCAGGTGAGGAACCCGGAGGGACTGAAGGAACGAATGTTAGAGGGCGCGGCCAAGTCCGGCGAGCCGCACGGCGTCGGCGCCGCCGAGGGCTTCCGGCGTATCGTGTTCCGGCGCTGATTGGCGAACTGATCGGGGTGACAGCGGTCGGGACGCATGTCCCCCTTAGGCCGCGGCATTCAGGCGGCAGTGCGACCGCAGTCGCCCTCGTCGCTTGGCCGCAGACCGCAGTCGCGGCCTTCCTAAGCTAAGCGTAAGGATTTGGCAGATTGTTGGCGAATGAAGCGCACGCGGAAGTAATACGCGTTGGCGAGGAACGGCCGGCCCAGCCGGCCGTGTTGCAGTTGCGACCGCGGCAGGTGTCGGAGGAGCAGTTCCGCAAGTTTGAGGGGTATGTCGCGGAGATGTTCGCGGCCTTCGGCATGGATGTGGCGACGCCCTCCACGGAGGAGACGCCGCGCCGGTTCGTCCGGGCGCTCTATGATTCGACGGAAGGCTACGATGGCGACCCGAAGGTATTGAAGGTCTTCGAGACCGAGTGCCGCGGTGCCCCGGACTGCGGGCTGGCCCAGGTGATCGAAGGCCCGATCCCGATTTTTTCTCTCTGCGAGCACCACGCGTTGCCGATTCATGGTCGCGCCTACCTGGGCTATATCGCCCACGAACACATCCTCGGCATCTCCAAACTGACCCGACTCGTGCGCGTGTTCGCGAAGCGTTTCACCGTGCAAGAGCGGCTGACGGAACAGATTGCCGAGGCGCTGGAGAGCATGCTCCAGCCGCACGGTGTGGCGGTCTATCTGGAAGCCCATCACCTCTGCGCCCAGATGCGCGGGGCGCGGGAACCGGCGTCGATGACGCGCACGACCACCTGGCGGGGGGAGTATGCCACCCAACCGTCGTTGCGGCAGGAGTTTTTCGTCAGTATCGGTCGGCCGTAGCCATGGCGCTTTCGCCACTCGAGACGCTGGCCGCCGACCAGCGCGCCACGGAGACGATCCCGTTGGCGCCCGAGCTGGCGGCGCTCTACGGTCCGCTGACGTTGCCGCCCCATCCGGGCAGGCCCTACGTCATCGGCAACTTCGTCTCCACGCTGGACGGCGCCGTGGCACTGGGCGGACCGCGCTCCGGCGGCGGCGACATCAGCGGCCAGAACCCGCACGACCAGATGCTCGTAGGGCTGCTGCGCGCCGTCTCCGACATCGTCATTGTCGCCGCCGGGACGCTGCGAGCCGCCCCCCGCCATACCTGGACCCCGGAAGCCATGGCGCCGCAGTACGCTACCGCCTATGCCGAGACGCGGGCCTTGCTCGGCAAGCCGAAGCCCCCGCTCACGGTGTTGGTGACCGCCAGGGGCAAACTGGACCTCCGGCAGCCGATCTTCCAATCGGGCGCGACGGAGGTCGTCGTCGCCACCAACGAGCGCGTTGCCGCCGAACTCCAGGCTCGGGCCTTGCCCGACCACGTGCGCGTACTCGGCCTGCCGGGCGAGGGCGCAATCGCCGTGCGCGCGTTGCTGGCGGCGCTGCAGCCGCTATGGCCGAGCGACATCATCCTGACGGAGGGTGGCCCGCACCTGCTGGGCGACTTTCTGGCCGAGCGGTGCCTGGACGAGCTCTTTCTGACGCTGGCACCCCAGATCGCCGGCCGCGACGACCCGGCGCGCCGTCCCGGCCTCGCCAGCGGCCACGAGTTCGCCCCCCAGCACCCGCTCTGGGGCACGCTGGTCGACGTGAAGCGCGCCGGCAGCCACCTGTTTCTGCGCTACGCCTTCCCGGTCTGATCGACCGCTTCTCGCTCACCGACCCGGCCTTCGGACGTGAGGGCCCGCCCTGGATACGGTGAGCCGCCGCGCTTTATGTGTCAGAGAACTGGGGCAGGTACTCACGGGAAGCCGCGAGGAGCTCGTCCAGCATGGCCGCCGATTGCTCGGGGAGGATCGCCATTTCGTCGACCAGCAAGGCCTGGAGCGCTAGGTCGCGGTCACCGTTCACCCCGGCGTCGGCGACCAGCTCCTGCCAGGCGATGCGCTTCTGCAGCAGCCCCAGGAGCGCGATGGGCGCGGGCCCGGTGTAGATCGGCCGGACGCCGACCGAGTCCGTCACGCCTTCGACCTCAACGCAGGCATAGTCCGGCAGGTTCGGAATGACGCCCCGGTTCTCGACGTTGACCACGTGGACATGCCGGCGTCCGAGGGCGATCGCCTCGATGAGCACGCCGAGCTGTTCACCGGCCAACGCACTTGTCCCCGGCTTTGGTAAGCCAATGCGCCGGAGGTCGGCGGAGTACGCCTCCAACTCGGCCTGCCGGCCCGGGGTGGTCGCCGGCTGGGTGGGGTCGTCGCTCGCCATGGAGAAGTGCCCCCCCAGGGGATGGCCATAGGGCAGATGCGCGCTATCCTTCGCCTGCGCCAGGTAGGGATAGAACTCGAGGGCGTGGGCGTCGTCCGGGTAGACGATGCGGTAGCCGTAGGCCTCGGAGAGCCGCTGGGTCAGCGGGTTCTTGGCGGTGTCCCTGCCCTCGGCCATGCGCCGCCGAACCTCGGGATAGACGTCCCGCCCGCCGTGATAGATGCGCGTGAACCAGTGGTAGTGGTTCGTCCCGACCCAGACGGTGTCGAGCTCCTCGGCTGGCACGCCAAGGAGCTGGCCCACGAGGCTGATCCCGGCCTGGACGCCGTGGCAAATCCCGATCACCTTGATGCTGGTGTACTTGGTCATCGCCCGGCACAGCACCGCCATGGGGTTGGAGTGGTTGAAGAAGACGACATTGGGGCAACGCCGCTCCATCTCGCGACAGATGTTGAGGTAAATCGGGATATTGCGCAACGCCATCATCATGCCGGCCGGGCCCCCGGTGTCCCCCACGATTTGGGGAACACCGTATTTCGCCGGGATGCGAATGTCGTGAGCGCGGACATCCGTTTGGTAGACGCCGCCGGTCGACATGCCGGAGCCGCCGATGGCGGCAAGGGCGAAGTCGGCGCCGTCGAGCGCCTCGGCCAGCGTGCTGCAGGATCGCACCGCAATGCCCGTGCCGGCTTCCTCGGCCAGGCGGCGGCCGTGGCGGGCCATGACTTCACTCTTTTCGTGGTCGATGTCGTAGAGCGTGAGCACGCTCCCGGCGAGACCGTCGACGACGACGAGGTCGGCCAGGGTATGCGCGAAATACCTGCTGCCGCTCCCGAGGCAGGCGATTTTCTTTGTGGGCACCAGGACCCCCTCCCCTATTTGCTCGTCTTCTCGACGCTAGCCGCTCAGTTTGACAGGCGGGCAAGCGTCGCATAGGATGGTAGCAGGGTTGAAGTCGTCGTTGTCCGACAAAGTCATCGGTTGAAAGGAGACCGCGATGGCGTTTGTCCAGAGGAAAGAGGCGATGCGTTATCTTTTGGGCGCGCTTCTCAGCTCGCTTGCTCTGGCGCTCTCGGCCTGTGGCGCGCCGTCCTCCGCCACGGCCGCCTCGAGTGCGGCGACCACCGTGCAGGTGCGGGTCGACCCGACGCTGGGGACGATCCTGGCCGACGCCAAGGGGATGACGCTCTACAAGTACGCCAAGGACGGGACGAACACCAGCGCCTGCCTCGCCGCCTGCGCCACGGCCTGGCCGCCGCTCACGGCGCCCGGGACGCCGACGCTGCCGTCCGGCGTGACCGGGACGCTCGCCACCTTCCCCCGCTCCGACGGCGTGACGCAGGTGAGCTTCAACGGCGTGCCCCTGTATCGCTACAGCAAGGACCAGAAGGCGGGCGACATCACCGGCAATGGCGTGGGCGGGGTCTGGTCCGTCGCCAACGTGGCGAACACGCGGCCGGCCCCCGCCGCGACCAGCGTGCCGGCCACCCGGGTGAATGGGGCCATCCAGAGCGTCGCCAACGGCAAGGTGACGCTGGCCGATGGCTCGGCCTTCACGATCAACCCCTCCACCCAGATCAGCCGCATCGTGACTGGCACCCTGAGCGATCTCAAGGCCGGCGACTACGTGGCCATCACCGCGAAGCGGCAACCGGATAACACGTTGCTGGCGTCGATGGTGAACGTCTTTCCGACGACGGCGCGGGGCGTGGCGAACGGCCAGTTCCCCCTGACCGGCGGCAACCTGATGACCAACGCGACGATCGACCAGGTGACGGGTAACGGATTCACCGTGGCCTTCCCCGGCGGCGGGGCGAAGATCACGCTCGCCGCCGACGCGAAGATCACCAGGACCGTCGCGGCGGATCAGAGCGCCCTGACCGCCGGCACGAACGTCTCCGCCTCCGTCCGCGACGGCGTCGCCCAGTCGATCACCCTACAATAGGGGCACGACGCCCGCCGCGCGTATCCCCGGCGGGCGCCCGAAGTCCCTACCGCCGGCGTCGCAAGGTCGCAAGCAAGGCGGCGCCGGCGAGCAGCGCTTCCCCGATGCCGTTCGACACGCCGGCCATACCGCCCGCCCCGGTGCTCGGCATGCGGGCGGGGACCTGGGCCGGCGCAACGGACGGGGCTGTGGGCGGGGCCGCGGGCGCGGGGGCGATCGCCGGCGCGGGGGCGGCGGTGGCTGGCGCTGCGGCGGTCACGGTGATAGCGCCGTGCATGTAGGAATGGATGGAACAGTGATACGTGTACGTCCCCGCCTTCGTGAAGGTGAAGCGGAACGCCTGGTCCTCGTTGAGTGTGCCGGAGCCGAAGGCGCCGCTATCGCTGGTCACCGTGTGCGGCGCGTCGCTCATGTCCGTCCAGGTCACCGTCGCGCCGACCGGCACCGTGGTGGCGCCGGGGACGAAGGCGTAGTGCTCCGGGGAATCCTCCGTCATGGACACCGCGGCGGCGCCCTGCGCCAGCGCCGGCTGCGAGAGCGGCCCGTACAACGTCGCGGCGAGCAGGATGCCCGCCCCGATACGTCCGCCGCGATGGCCTACCCCACTCAATTTCACCGGTCACTCCTCTTCTCACCCTGATCGCTGGCCGCCAAGCGGTGGAGCACGAAGTGCTCTGCTGGCACCACTCGGTCGATCAAGTATCAGCGGGTGCACCCGGTCCGTACCAGGGACCATCGTGGCACGTTTTTGCGACCATCGTCGCGTCGGTCGGTCGCATAGCCCGCTTCCCGCTGGGGCCGGCCACCGGAGGGGGCTACCGGACCGTAGACCGTAGATTGCCGCTCCCGATCCCTGCGACAGCCGACCGAGTGGGGTGCCGCTGTTGGCTGCACTACCGGAAAAGGGACTTGGCGCGTCCAGAGCGAGGACGCCGGCGCGAATCCGGGCCCCGAACGTTTCCTCACGTCACGGGCGGCGGGCTCGCGCCGCCCCTCCTCCGAGCCCTTCGACTCGTGCCCTCCGGACTGGCCGCCACGGCAAAGTAGCAGCGCGGCGGCTCCCGCCGGTCGCACCGCTCCTGGACCGGCAGGCCGACCATTCGGGTCAGCGCGGTCGCGGCGAGGAGGCAGAGTTCGGGATGGGCCGCCACCACCGAGGCGAGCGGGCAGCTCCAACCCTGAATGACGAGCGTGCCATCGACTTCCCGTGCCTCGGCAAACCCGCCGAGGTCGTTCAGCAACTCGGCGCCCGCGGCAACCCGGTCTCGCACATCGCCGCGTGGGACCGGGCGCCCGGCGATGAGCTGGGCCGCGACGTCCCGGAAGAGCGCCGTGCGGGATGGCGGGTCGAGCCGCGCGGGGAGGGCGTCGAGCACGGCGCCTAGGACCGGGGCGTAGCCGCGGGGAAACAGTTCGGCGGCTTCCGGAGTCAGCGCGTAGAGATGCGCCGGCTTGCCGTCGCCTCGCCGGGCGCCGCTCCGGCGCACCAAGCCGTCGCGCTCCAGCGTGGCCAAGTGCTCGCGCACGGCGTTCCGCGTGATCCCGAGCAGCTCCGTTAACTCGTCCACCGTGTGCGCAGTGCGGCGGAGGAGCAGCACCATACGTCCGCGGGTGGTCGAGAAGTACCGCTGGCCGAGCCGGGTCCGCAGCACCTCGTCTCCTCGAAATGGTACTCACGCTCTGCCAACCAGCGTACGCTGGGAGGCTGCAGGGCGACTATTGGACGCCGCGACGCAGATCCGCGCCCATGTTTCGCACGGCGCGTGCCGGGTCGGCCAGCGGCACGGATCTTGCGAGCGCACCGGCCCAGTAATGGCAGGCTTTCCTGCCATTACTGGGCCGCAATGCGGGAGGTAGGTCATGGAAAGTCGCGCGAAGCTGGCGGGACACGCCATCCACCCCATGTTGATCGTCTTCCCCCTCGGCCTCCTGGCCATGGCGGTCATCTTCGACATCATTTTTCTGGCGGGAGGTGGCGGCGGCTTCGCCGTTGCGGCCTTCTGGGACATCGCCGCCGGCGTCATCATGGGCTTACTGGCCGCCGTGTTCGGCTTCGCCGACTGGCTGGCCGTCCCCGCCGGGACGCGGGCGAAGCGGCTGGGCCGGTGGCACGGCGGCGGCAACGTCGTGATCGTCGTGCTCTTCGCCATCAGCTGGCTGCTCCGCCTGAACAATCCGGGCTACCATCCGAATACCGCCGGCTTCATCCTGGAGATCATCGCCGTCCTGCTGGCCTTGGTGACCGGCTGGCTGGGCGGCGAATTGGTGGAGCGGCTCGGCGTGGGGGTCGATCCGGGCGCCAACGTCGACGCGCCCAGCTCGCTGTCGGGCCAGCCTGCCGGTAACGGGTGATCGTGCCTGCCTGTGCGGCGTTAGGAGACACAGGCAGAACGACGAAGCAAAGGTGGTGGGCGTCCTGCGCATTGGGGAATGGAGCGATCATGCGAGGCGCTGTCCATCCTGAGCGTGCCCCCGACCTGCCCAGCTGGTTGGCGTACATGTACGCGCCGATCCTCCCCTACCTCAAGCGGATCAAGGTGGTGCGGGCAGGGTCGCGGCGCTGCCGGCCGCGCGACATCCTCCTGCCGAGCGGCTACGTGGCCGAGGTCGTGGCCACCGGCCTCGATGCGCCGGTGCAGTGCTGCTTCGACGACCGGGGGTTCTGCTACGTCGCGGAGTGCGGGCACAAGATCGATGCCAAGCCACGCATCCTGAAGGTCGACCCGGGGACCGGCCAGTACGAGACGTTCTTCACGCTGCCGGAGGAACGTTGGAACAAGACCGGCGCCTTCACCGGCGCCTGCTGGCACCAAGGCGCGCTCTACTTCACCAACACCGACACGCTCTCCCGCCTGACGCCGGACGGCCGGATCGAGGACCTGGTGACCGGGCTGCCGGGCCTGGGCGACCACCAGACCAACTACCCGGTGGCCGGCCCCAACGGCAAGCTGTACTTCGGCCAGGGCAGCGCCACCAATGCCGGCGTCGTCGGCGCCGACAACGCCGCCTACGAGTGGCTGCCGCGCTTCCCCCAGTTCCGCGACGTCCCCGCCCGGGACGTCACCCTGGCCGGGCGCAACTACGCTTACCGGGATGTGCTCGGCGACGTGACCCGGACGGTGCGGTCCGGGGCATTCGTCCCCTTCGGCACCGAGACCACGCCCGGGCAGGTGATCCGCGGCGACGTGAAATGCTCAGGCGCGATCCTGCGCTGCCAGCCGGACGGGCGCGACCTGGAAGTCGTGGCCTGGGGCCTGCGCAACCCGTACGGTCTCGCCTTCCATCCCGACGGCCGGCTGTTTGCCACCGAGCACGGTATCGACGAGCGCGGCGGCCGCTTCATCGTCGGCGACCGCGACGATTGCTACGAGGTCCAGCAGGGCGCCTGGTACGGCTGGCCCGACTTCGCCTCCGGCATCCGGCTGGACGACCCCACCTGGGGGACCGGCGGCCAGGGTCGCGAGCCGGTGCTCGCGACGTTCCCCGATGCCGATCCGCCGAAGCCGTTCGTCAGCTTCGAGCCGCACGCCGGGGCCAACGGCCTCGATTTCTGCCGCGATGCCGCCTTCGGTTTCGCGGGCGACGCCTTCGTCGCGCTCTTCGGCGACCTCGCCCCCGTGACGACGCCGCGCCAGGCCGTCCCGGCCGGCTTCAAGGTGGTGCGGGTGGATATGCGTACCCGGCAGGTGGTGGATTTCGCCGTCAACCGGATCGCCGGCCCCGCCTCCAAACTGCCCCACGCGGGCTTCGAGCGCCCGTCCCATTGCCGGTTCGGGCCGGACGGCGCCCTCTACGTGGTGGACTGGGGCGAGATCCAGATCGCCCCGGAGCGCGGTGGCGTCCGGATGAAAGCGGGCAGCGGGGCACTCTGGCGCATCCGCCGGACGGCGGGGCCGGCCGGTGATCGCCCACCAGCCCCCGTGCAGGTCCCGCTCTATCCGTTACAAGGAGCCGCCATCGGCGGCGCCCTGCTGGCGATCGGGGTATTGGTCGCCTGGGCGATCCGGCGGCGCCGCGGACGGCACGCCCAGGTCCATGGCCTCCGCTTCCGGCATGGCGCGAGGAGGTTGACGATACGGTGGCCGCACATCCATCGGCGATCCCGTCTGGCCCCGACGCGGGCGCTGGCGGGGACGTCCTGCGGCAGTACGTCCCGCCCTTCGACCTCACGGCCGACATGCTCTTCGCCGGCGCCTGCTGCCGCGCCGAGCCGCTGCAGGCGGCCTTCCCGCACGTCCCGTTCCTGACGGCCGGACGGCGAGCATTCCTGCTGCTCTGGTTTAGCCGCGTCACGCGCAGTTGCTACCACGATGCCCTGGGGCAGCAGCACTGCGACGGCGATGGCCGGACGCCGCTGTACTCCGAACTAAATATCATGGCGCCCCTCCGTCAGCGCGCCCTGTTCGTCCCCACGATCTACGCGACCGGCGAGCGAACGATCCGCATCGGCCACGCCTACGGGATGCCCAAACAGGCCGCCACCGGTGCCATGCGCCGACGCGGTGGGGACATCGAGGCATGGGTGCAGAGCGGGGCGCAGCGCAGCCACCTCCGGGCGCGCCTGCTCGGATCCGGCCGGTCGCCGGCAAGCCTGGTAGCCCCGTCCTGGCCGCGGCGCGTCTGGCCCGCCCGCTTCCCAAGCGGCGCGGCGCTTCGCGTCACGCTGGAGGCCGTGCCACGCCTGCAGCCGGCACGCATCTACAGCGGCCAGCTTACCCTTACTGCCGCCTGGCTCCCGCAGGCCGCGCCGCTCCTGCCGCTCGGCGTGTACGTCCCGGGCCTGCGGATGCGCTTGCCCCCGCCCGGGAGCAGGGAACGGGATAGGCATCGCGGTTGCGACGGATAGATTCGGGAGCCAGGAGCCACGTTGGGTCGGGCTCCCGGCTCCCGAGCGTCCTAATGGGCCACGCGTCGGCGGAGGGTGAGGCCCAGGGCGACCACGCCGCCAACCAGGGCGACGACGGCGCTCCAAGGCGTTTGCCCATACGCCCCGCCGAAGCCGCCACCCGTCTGGGGCGCGGCCGACGGCATCGCCATGGCACTCGCCGCGGCCGTCGGGATGTTGCCGCAGGCGACGTACGTCGTGAGGTCGGCGGCACTCTTGTGCACGTTAATGGCGAAGCCGCCGGTGGTGAGATCAGCCAACTTCGCATTCACCACGGTCGTTGAGGCGCCGTTTGTGACATCGGCGAGCGGGAACTTAGGCACCGGGTTGAGCGTCGGGCCGCATTGGCCCTCGTGAATGTGCGCGGGCTGGGCGGTAGCAGGCGCCCCGCCCAACTTGACAACGACCTGGGTCTGATTGCCCATCGCCGTGAGGGTCGCCGTGCCGGACTCGCCCGAGTTGTTCTCCGGGCTCAGGTTGACCGTCACACTATCGGCCGCAAACACGGCGGGCACATTCAGCAAGAACAACAACGCGCCAACGACGAATAGTAAGCGCTTCATACGAATCGACTCCTTCAGATCTCTGCTCGGGGCCCGCACGGAGCGGACCCGCACTCGGCTTCCGGGGTTGCCTCGGCTACGTCCGAACTGGCATCTGGCCTCCCTCCTCGTTCCACTCTCGGAGCAGCGTCGTCCGAGCGCACTACGTTGCGCCCAGCACCCGTCCTCAGCGGCCGGCAGGTGACGACGCCGCCGCCGCAGCCTGCCGCAACCGTAGCGCAGCGCATGGCCGGGCGTGGATGGGCAGTCCGTGCGACTTGAGCAGACGCAATAGGGGCGCCCCCCGCAGGCACGGGCAATTCGCCCGGGCCAGGTCGGGGATCGGTTGCTCCGCGACGCAGAAGCGGTCGAAAGGGCAGAGTGCCCAATTCGCCGGCAGGTCGCCTTCACCGCGCCGAAGAGCCATGTGGCGTGCAAGTTGTTCGATCAGGTCGCCGCGAACCCCGTCCGGCAGCGGTACTGGG
>JAICXR010000448.1 GCA_025980355.1 Chloroflexota bacterium
CTACCTCGTCTTCCTGCTGCCCCTGTTATTCCTACTGGTCGGCATCGGCGTCAGCACCCTCGCCCAACTCCTCCAGCGTCTGCCGCTGCCGGCATGGGCGCCGCCGCTGTCGGCCGGCGTCATCACGGCGGTGCTCGTCCTCGGCTCCCTCCTGCGCCTCGCCGGCTTCGATCGGCAGTTGACCCAGCACACCACCGGCGGCGACTACGGGACGCCCCTCCGCTACAGCCTCCAGGCGGCGCAGGCGATGGGCGAGCACGCCGTCACCGGCCCGGCGCACCGCTCCTTCCTCATGGCGTCCGATGGCGACACCCTCGCCGTATACGGCTATCTAGCGACGGCGGGCATCGCCCCCGCCGCGACCCCGGTCCAGCCGGAGCAAGCCCTCCTGCTGTCGGCGACCGGCGGCAGCGACTACCTCTTCACCGGCGCCGCCACGGCGGCCTACCAAACGCTCCGCACCGCCGGCGCCGGCATCCTGGCGCTGCCCCCCTCCGCCCCCGCCTACACCATCCTCCGCCTCGGTGCCGAGCAGTCGCCGTCAAACGCCGGGCAACTCCTGCCGGCAGCCCAGCCGGTGGGACCCTTCCAGATCGGGCCGGGCCTGGTCCTCAGTGCCGCGCAAACCTCCTTCGGCGACCAGGCCGGACCGCTGAACGTCGCCCTCGCCTGGACCGTCGCCGACCCGTCGCCTTTCGCCCGCCAGCCCGTCAAGATGTTCGTCCACCTCTACGATGCCGCCCGCCACACCGTCGCCCAGGAAGACGCGCTCGGCGCGGCGGCCAGCACCTGGCAACGCGGCGAGCGCCTCCTAACCTGGTTCACCGCCACGCCCGCGGCGCCGCTCCCGCCCGGCCGCTACGGCCTGGTCGCCGGGGTCTACACCGTGGACGGTCTCCACGTGTTCCCGGTACGCGGCCCGCACGGGGAAGACCTGGGCGGGGAGATCCCGCTGGGAACGGTGACGGTGGGAGCGCCTTAGCCCACCAGCGCGTGCCCCACCAAACCGTCCGGCACCGGCAGGCCGAGTGCCATCAAGAGCGTGGGATAGACGTCGAGCAGACGAATGCCGTCTCGCCGGCCGTTCGGGCCGTGCTGCGGCCAGCGCAGCAGAAAGAGCCCACGATCGGTATGGTTGCCGCTGGACGCGCCCGGAACGGCCGGCGAGAACAGTTCCTGGTGCCCCAGATTGCCGGCGGCGCGAAACGCCATGCCGCCGAGCGTGCCGATGAGGTCGGGCGCGATCCGGCGCGTGGCGCTGAAGATCTCCTCCGGCTTGTAGGCACGGTTGCCCATGGTCTTGCCGTCCGGGCCACTGACCAGTTCCAGCTTGCGCTTGATCTCATTACGGACCTGCTCGTAACGACGCGGCTCAACCACGCCCGTCGGCTCCCGGCCCTGGACATTGAGCGTGATACGCACCGCCGATCCCCCCTCCGCCCAGGCCACCGTGCGGCCCCAATCGACCGGGCTGTGCTCCAGGGAGGCGGGCGTCGCCGGCAGTCCTCCCTTCAGGACCAGATACCCCTCGCGGTAGAGCCAGTCGTTGATGGCGAAGCTGCCGCGAGACGCCCGCGCGCCGTGGTCGGAGACGATGGCCACGACCGTCGAAGGGTCCAGTTGGGCCAGCAAACGCCCGATTTCGTCGTCGACGACCGTGTAGTGCTGTTGCAGCAGCTCCGGTTCGGTCCAGAAGCCGTGCTGCAAACGATCGAGGGTGGGATCGACGAGCACCGCCAGGCGCCAGGGTTCCGTCGCCAGCAGGTCGCGCAGGAGGGCGAAGCGCTGGCGGGTGAGCGTTGCCGCTTGCTCCAGCACCCCCGCCGGGTCGGGTGTCGGAGGCAGGCGAAGGTCGAACCGATAGTGATCGGCGCGCAACTTCGCGCTGAGTTCCGGCGGCACGGTGAAGACATCGGCGTCCGGCGGCGTGAGGGTGCACGACACCGCCACGCCGTGGAGCGGACGCGGCGGGTAGCCGGGCGGCACGCCGACGATGATCGACGCCTCGCCCAACTGCCCGAGGACGTCCCAGAGCATGATCGGGGGAAGGGCGCGGGACGTCACCGGCAAAGGGGCGGCGTAATTGTGGGCCACCCGCTGACGCGAGCCGTAGATGCCCAACTCGCCCGGTTCACGCCCGCTGAAGAGGGCGGGCCAGGCCGGTACGGTCGTCGCGGGGATCGTGGACTCCAGCTCGCCGATGATGGCGGCACCGGCGAAAGCGGTCAGCGCCGGCAGCGCCGAGCGAAAGCGGTCGAAGACCAGGGACGGTGTTGCCCCATCCAGGCCGAGCACCACGAGGCGGACCGGACCTTTGCGCGCCACCGTGCCCCCCTTCTTCCCCGTCATCCCTCACGCCCGCCGCGGCGTTCGTGTAAGCCCCGCGGTAACCGGCCAGCGGTAGAGTGTGGGCATGGATAGACGGCCTGTCCAGGCCGGGAGTTGGTGCCAGTGACTTCGGCAGCAACGACGGCCACGGTCAGCGCGGTCACGTCGAGCATTCCCACGCCGCCCGCCGCCATCGGCATCGCCGTCCTGCTCCTGCTCCTCATCCTCCTGGTGGAGAAAGAGGTGCTGGCGAACAGCTCGAAGCCAGAGGTCCTGACCGCGACGCGGTACCTGAACGTGATCATCGTGCCGCTCCTCCTGGCCGGTGGGCTGATCGCCGTCTTCCGGCTGGGGATGGCCATCGGCGTCATTCACTAACGGCGTCCCCTCGACCCCGCTCAGTGGGGCAGCAAGCGATCGACCACCATCGCCCCATAGAGCAAGGCGAGGTACACGTTGGAGTACTTGAAGAGGCGCCACGCTCGTGCCGTGTCGGCGCCGCGCAAGAGCTGCCAGGCCCGGACCAGGAAGATCCCCCCGAGTAGGATGGCGACCAGCAGATACACGATCCCCATGGCGTGGGTCCCATAGAGGGCGACGCTGGTCAGGCAGAGCAGGACGGTGTAGCGGACGATCTGGCGGCGGGTTTCCGCCCGGCCCCGGACGACCGGCAGCATCGGCACACCGGCCGCACGGTAATCCTCTTCCCGCACCAGTGCCA
>JAICXR010000302.1 GCA_025980355.1 Chloroflexota bacterium
AGACACGCTGTGCATGATGGGAGGGGCGCCGAAGAGGGGCGGCAGCTAACCCTGGAGTGTCGCGCGGCGTGGGGTGAGGTCCCCAGACTTTTACGGTCGGCCGTGGAACGCCTTGAGGTCGCGCTTGACCTGTTCGGACAGCCGCCGGTACCACGCCCGCTCGAAGCCCCCGCCCACCTGGTCGCTCAGGGCCTGGAAGTGGCGCTCCAGGACGTCGAATAGGCGGCCGTAGGCGGTCGCCAAGGCGGGCACATCGAGTGCCGAGGCGCCGCCGCGCTGGTAGATGGCCGCGAAGTCGTCGCGGAACTCCTGGGGCCAGATCTCGTTGAGGTGCCGGCTGCGCTTGGGATACTGCATGCCCAGTCGCTGGTACATCACGCGGTCCAGCGCCTCGCGCATGAAGGCGAGGTGGCCGGCGGCGGAGACGACCTCTCCCCGGTGGAAGAGGCTGGGCACATAGCTCATCCAGAGGAAGGCCATGCGCGCCTGCTGGCGCACGTCGTCGGGCGTGGGCGGCGGGGCCGGCCAGGTCTCCGCAGGGCTGCGTGCCGGGAGCTTGTCGAAGACCGGCCGGCCCGGCGGCAGGCGGTTGAGCAGGACCTTCCACTCGTAGGCCCGGATGCTGGCGGCGCTGGATGTGTCGGCCCAGAGGTCGATGGTGATCCCCTCGGCGGTCTGGAGGATGAGGAAGCCGCGGTCCAGGAGGACGAGGGACTCGCCCAGCCCTTCCAGGAGCGGCGCCTTGTCGCCCTTCTAGAGACGGTCGTACTCCGGGTCGGCGAGGGCGAAGCGCACGTCGATGTCGGCGCCCGGGGCGGCGTCATCGGCGGCCAGGCTGCCCGTGAGCCAGACCAGCTCGAGGGCAGGCAAGCGGCGCAACGACCGCTTGTATGAGATCCTCCAGGCGTTTACGTTCTGGCAGGATTACCATCTCTACGAGTTTCGCGCCAACGGCGTCTGCTACGGCGTCCACGAGCCCGAGTTCCTGGACGAGGAGCCGGTGCTTGATGCCCGCAAGACACGGCTCCTGGACATCGCCCCGAACGTCGGCGCCACGTTCACCTACCTTTACGATTTCGGCGACGACTGGTTGCACGACGTCGTCGTGCGGGGAATCGACCGTCCCGATCCGTGCCGCACCTATCCCCTCTGCATCGGCGGCGAGCGGGCCAGTCCGCCGGAGGACTGCGGCGGGGTCCACGGGTACGTCGATCTGCTCGCCTGCCCGACGGAGGGACGGGGCGAGGAGTACGACGAGCTCCTGCTGTGGCTCGGCGGCGACTTCGATCGCGCCGCCTTCGACCGGAATCTGGCCAACCGGCGCCTGCACACGCTTCGCTAGCTGACGGCGGCTTCCTCGATGCTGAATGCGTCCTGGGCGGCGTCAAGCGCGGCCCGGACGCCCGGCGAGCTGGTCATCGGCTTCAGCGCCTGGCGACGAGAAAAGCCTGGGTAGTGGCGCTCGGGAAGGGGGCGGCGCTCCGTGCCGCGGTGAGGCGGCCGAGGTAGGCCGCCGCTGCCGGCTCGCCGAGGACCGCCCGCGCGGCGGCGGCATAGCCCGGCGCGTCCTGCACCTGCTTGACGCGGACCAGCGGATCGTCCGCCACGTCGGCGGTATAGCGGTACCGGTAGTCCAGGTCCACTGCACGGAAACCGGCAGCGACGAAGGAACGCACCAGATCACGCTCGTCGAACGCCCGCGCCACGACCCGATCGGCGTTGTCATCGGGCGGGTGCCGGCCGAGATGGGCCACGATTCGGTCGTGGTTGGGCTGGAACGGCGTCATGTCCACGACCTCGACCCAGCTCTCGTACTCGTTCGGCCCCGCGTGATGGCGCCAGATCGGCTCGAAGGCGGAGACCCGGCCGCCCGGGCGCAGGACACGGTGCAGTTCCTGGACTGCCAGCTCGCGGTTCGGCAGGTACAGCAAGACCGAGCGCATCACGATCACGTCGAAGGTGCCGGGCGCGAACGGCAGATGGGTGGCGTCACCCACCACCGCCTGGAATGGCGTCGCAGGCTCCTCGGAGGCCGCCCGCTCGCGGCAGACCCGCAAGGCGCCGTGGGAGAGATCGAGCGCCACCACCAGGCCGCCGACGCCGGCCGACCGGCGCGCCGCTAGCGCCAGGAGACCGCGTCCCGCGCCGACATCGAGCACCCGGTCCCCGGTGCGCAGCTGGGCGTGGTCGAGGATCTGGTCCCGGAGGGCCCGGTAGTGGTCCTGACCATGGCGATCCTCCTGGGGCAACGGGTCGAACGTCGCCCACTTCTCCCGATTGGCGCTGCCCGTCGGCCCGGTCCACCATCCGCCCATCGCTCCTGCCCTCCGCACTCATACCAGATCCACCGTTTCTAGCGTTGGTTGCCCGTGCGATCCTCGCTCGTCGAGGCGCATGCTGATGCCCCAGGCGTCTGAAGAGTATCGTTGCGGCAACGTCACCAGCAGCGTACGACCGAATATTCCCTCGTTCCCTGCGCCAATCGCAATCCCGGCCACATCCAGGGCCTAACCTGAGTGTACTTGGGCCGCGGCCTCATCGCGTTTGCAGCACCGCGAGTTGAGCATGATGTATTGGACCGGGCCTCGCTCTTCCAGTATGAACCCAACGTATGCGGCCGCCTGGTCGGCCGTCGCGTCGGCGGCATAATGGTTCCGGCTCAGGGCGTGGAGCGGGGCATGCACCGTCTTGCGTCCGTGCCAGTCGAGCACGAGGCGATCGTGCTCGATCTGGATCGTCGCCTCATCGACGCCTTCCCGGCGGTACGTCCCGACGAAGGCCGGCGCCAAGGAGCGCTCCGGGGCGACCGTGGCAGGTGGCGGCCCTTCGGTCGTGACCGGCCGCGCCACCACATCGACGAGTTGCTGGGCGAGGGCATCCAACTGCGCCGGAGCGTACCGGTTACACAGGAAGACGAGACTGATCCCGTCGTCAGGGAGCAGCACCCACCGCGACATCAAGCCGGGAATGGCGCCGCCGTGCCCGATCCACCGGCGGCCCAAGCGGGGCCGCCGTATCTCCACGGTCAGCCCGTAACCATTGCCGGGGACGGTGTAGAAAGGAGCCTGCATCCGCTGCATCGTCTCCACCGCCTGCGCACTCAGGACCTGGTGGCCATGGAACTGGCCCTGGTTGAGCTGCATTCGGGCGAAGTTGCTAAAGTCGAGTAGCGTCGACAGCACGCCGCCGGATGGTGCGTAGGCCGCGGTATCCAAGAACTGATGCCGGACGCGCAACCGGCCTTCCTCAGCCGCGTCGTGCCCCTGCGCCAGCGGGAACGTCATCGCCACCGTACGATCCAACGTCGTGCGCCCCATCGCCAGCGGCGCGAAGACCAGCTCGCGCATCAGCTCGGCAAACGGCGTGCCGGTGACCGCCTCGGCGACATGGCCGGCCACGTTGATGCCGGGGTTGCTGTAGTCATAGAGTGTGCCCGGCGGCGCGATCAAGGCGTACTGTGCCACGTCAGTGCGGACGTGGGCCTCCAGCCCGCCCGCGTCGCGCGGGCCAGAAGGCGACCAGCCATCAGGCAATCCGGCGGTGTGGCTGAGCAGCATGCGCAGCGTGACGCGCCCGGACGCGTCCTGGTCGCTCAGGCGGAACCAGGGGAGGTAGGCCGTCACCGGCCGATCCAAGTCGAGGGCGCCGGCATCGACGAGACGCATGATCGCCGTGCCGGTGAGCGGCTTGCTGAGGGAGGCGAGCGGGAAGATGGTCTCGGGCGTCGCGGGGCATGTTCCATCTTCCACGGTGGTGACGCCGAAGCCTCTCGCGTACACTGTTTCGTCGGCGGTGAGGATGGCGAGCGCCAGTCCAGGGATGCGTGCCGCCGTCAGCACGGACTCGACGGCTTGCTCAACCCGAGCGTGCTCGAGCATGGACCTTCTCCTTAGCGATTCTTGCCATGCTGGATCTGTCAACCCGCCGCCCCAGTGCGGTTACGCCTGTTGTGACGCGGGCACCATCACCGGTGGAGCATCCGCGAGGCGGTAGACGAGCTTCCAGTTGTCTGTTTCCCACCGGTCGATGTTGGTCGCCCGCGCCGTGAATCGGAGGACGTGCCCTGCGCCGTTGACTTGCACTTCCTCCGCCGCGGCGACATAGGCGATCTCGCCCGCGATCGTCGTCAAGACATCGCGGACGCTAGCGCGCACCACGCCCCGTTTCGCGGCGGCCAGGTCGGCGGCATGGGCGAAATGGGCGCGCACCTGCTCCCAGCCCTGTTGCCGTCCGCCCTGGGGTCCAAGGTTCAGCACGTCGGCGCGGTGCGACCAGAGGGCGAACATCGGCGCGGGATCGCCTTGCTGGAGCTGGTTTACCGCCGCGTAGAAGCGCCCGGTCACTACCTCAAGCTCCTGTGCGTTCATCATCTTCCCCCGGTCCGTCAGCCATGGCATCGCAGCCCCTATTATCGCTGTAGGTCGAAGGGATTCCGTGTTCACCGTTTCGCAGTCCGGCTGTCGCCGGCGAACCCTGCCTCGCCATGCCATCTCGGAACAAACGCTGCAACAGGCGTCGCGCCGAGCGAGCGCCGCAGCCCCATCCGTTTTGGCGCATTAAGGCTCCAGGTAAGGGTATTGGCTTTCCAGGTAAGAACGCGATAGGGCGAAGTAAGGGGTTGGGCGGCCAGAGTCCGACCAGGCTCTGGACAGCTCCGCTTCGCCCCGTATACTGCGCATGCTTTCTGTGGTCCGCCGGCTTGTCCCTCAAAAGAGCCGGTCGGGGATGGCCGCCCCCGAGCCTCCGGGCGATAGGCGACCGGTGTCACGGCGCAGCCACTTTGCTCGTTGGCTTGCGTCACCGAGGCGTACACGGCTGCAAAGTATCGCGCCGTATGTCCCGTCTGCTGGTAGACG
>JAICXR010000596.1 GCA_025980355.1 Chloroflexota bacterium
CGGGTCGCCGTAGAGTGCCCAGTTGCGGACGAACCACCAGCCGGCGAGGATAACCGCCGGGATTGCCAGCGCCGCGACATACTGCGCCGCCAGGCGGGGGGAGCGCGCCCGCCAGGCCAGCCAGAGGTAGACGGCCAGGGCCTGGACGGCGATCGCGGCGGTGCTCAACTTGCTGAGCGTCGCCAGGCCGAGCAGCGTACCGGTGAGCACCGCCGCCCTGGGCGTCGCCCCGCAGGTGATCGCTCTCGCCAGCGCGACCAGGATCACCGTGCTCAGGGCGATCGCCAGCGCGTCGTTGTCGACGGACGCGCTGACGAAGAGGAACATCGGGTTGAAGGCGACCACGGCCATGGCCAGGAAGGCAGGGGCCGACGACCGGCGAGCGGTGCCCGTTCCTCCGACCGTCGGTATCGCCAGCCGCGCCAGGGCGTAGATGCCGACCACCGTCACGGCACCGCAGAGCGTCGATAGCAGCCGTTGCACGTGGACCGCCAGGGCCAGCCGGTGGGCGGCGACGGATTCGGCGGCCGGGTGGATCAGCAGATTACGGTGCCAGGTGCTGCGGCTTGGTTGGCCGATCGGGGCGTTCGGACTCGCCGTCATCGCTTCGGCCGGGTTCGGCGGATGGATCCAGAAGGTCGTTGCCGCCGCCAGCAGATAGTAGAGCGGCGGCTGCCCGGCCTCCTGCACCGGCAGCAGTATTTTCCCCTTGTCCGCCGGATTGAGCACGGACAGGCCGTGACCGGCGATGATCTGCCAGACGGCGGCTTCGTGCCAGTTCTCGTCGCCGGCCTCCAGGATCGGCGTCGCCAGGCCATAGGCGGTTGCCAGCACGAGGTAGGCGGCCAGTATGGCGATGAACTCGGCCCTGCCCCTGACGACCGGCGTTCCCTTGCGATCTGCTTTGTCGGTAGCGATATCCGCGATCAAGGTACCGTTACCGCCGACAACGTTACGGTATCCCCGTCGACCGTCGGAACGCGCTGGTTGGTTTGGGGGTCGTAGAGCGCCACGATCAGATGGCCGGTGCCCGGCGACAGACCGGCCAGCACGAGATGATGGTCGCTCCTGACGATCTCCCCCGCCACCCAGCCCGTCGTCGGCGCCGCTCCGTTGCCCGGCTCGCTGTCGGCCTGGGCCAGGAGATGGCCGTCCGCCGAGAGCAGTTGCACCGTCGCCTTCAAGGGATCGGCCGTGGGGCCGGCCGCCTTCCAGTAGAGGGTGACGTCCAGCGACGTGCGCGCGTTCACCGTCCCCGGTTGCGACAGGGTGCCGTCGGCGCGCAGGTCGTACCCCAGGAGGCGGATGCCGTTGGTGAAAATGCTGTCCACCGGCGTCGTTGGCTGCGCGGTATAGACGTGGGTACGCCCGGCGATCGCCACGGTGGCGAGCGTCGTGCTCACCGTGCTCACCGAGCCATTACCATTCGTCGACAGAACGAGCGAGGCCGGGCCGGCCGTGGCGTCGCCGGGGATTGGCAGGTCGACCAGTTGCATCTCCGTCTCGCCGGCCCGCCAGCCGACCGCCGGATCGTCCACGCCGCCGACGATGATGGGCGTGCTCGCCAGGATCTGTCCATCGCGTTCCAGGGCCACGGTAGCAAGGGACCCGCCGACATCAGCGGTCTCCCGGTGCCAGCGCAGGCTGATCGTCAGGTCGCGGCCGGGGAC
>JAICXR010000083.1 GCA_025980355.1 Chloroflexota bacterium
GCGGCCGATCAAGTTGCCGTCTACACGACGGTGCCCGGAGAAGGTGACGTTGCCACGCTCAAGGCGGTCGTGCAGGAAGGTGTTGCCGCCGCCACCTTCGCCAGCAGCCTGACGGTGCAACACTTTGCCGAGTTGACGCGCCACGCCGGCTACGCGGGGCCGGCAGAGGCGCTGGGCGGGGCAGTCATCGCCTGTATCGGGCCGATCACGGCGACGGCGGCCCGGGAGGCCGGCTTGCGGGTCGATGTCGTGGCCGCCGAGCATACCATTCCCGCCCTCGTTGCGGCCCTGCGGCGGCATTTCGCCGAACCTGGGGGGGACGTGTAGTGCAGACCTCGTCGGAAACGCTCTTTGCCCGCGCCCAGCAACTGCTACCGGGCGGCGTCAACAGCCCCGTGCGCGCCTTCCGTGCCGTCGGCGGCACGCCGTTCTTCGTCGAACGCGGCGAAGGCCCCTATCTCTTCGACATCGACGGCCGCCGTTACATCGACTACGTGTGCGCCTACGGCCCGCTCGTCCTCGGCCACACGCCCCCCAGTGTCGCTGCCGCCTTGCAGGAGGCCGTGGCGCGCGGCTGGAGCTACGGCGCGCCCAATCCGCTGGAAGTCGAGCTTGCCGAACTGATCACGGCGGCCCTGCCGTCGGTGGAGCAGGTGCGCTTCGTCAACTCCGGCACGGAAGCGACGATGAGCGCCCTCCGCCTGGCCCGCGCCGCCACCGGCCGGCCCGGCGTTATCAAGTTCGACGGCTGCTACCACGGCCACGCCGACGCCTTCCTGGTCAGCGCCGGCTCGGGCGTGGCGACGCTGGGCCTGCCGGACAGCCCCGGCGTGCCGGCGTCGGCGGTGCAACACACCAGCAGCGTCCCCTTCAACGACCTGGGCGCGGTGGAGGCTGCCTTCGCCAGGGCGCCGGGCGCGATCGCCGCGGTGATCGTGGAACCCGCCGTCGGCAACGCCGGCGTGCTGTTGCCGGAGCCGGGCTTCCTGGCCGGCCTGCGGGCCGTCACGCGCCGGGAAGGCGCCCTGCTGATCTTCGATGAGGTGATGACCGGGTTCCGCGTGGCCTATGGCGGCGCCCAGGCCCGCTACGGTGTCGTGCCCGACCTCACCTGCCTCGGCAAGATCATCGGCGGCGGCCTGCCGGTCGGCGCCTACGGCGGCCGCAGCGACTTAATGCAACAGATCGCCCCCGCCGGGCCGGTCTACCAGGCCGGGACGCTCTCCGGCAACCCGCTGGCCATGGCCGCCGGCATCGCCACGTTACAAGCGTTGCAAGCGCCGGGGACCTACGCCACCCTGGAGCAGCGGTCGGCCACCCTGGCGGCGGGTCTGGCGGCCGCCGCACAACGGTACGGCATCCCCGCGACGATCAATCGGGCCGGAAGCATGTTCAGTCTGTTCTTCCATCCCGGTCCGGTGCGCACCTTCGCCGAGGCGAAGGCGTCCGACGCCGATCGCTTCCGGCACTTCCACCGCCGGATGTTGGACCATGGCGTCTTCCTGGCGCCGTCCGCCTATGAAGCCGCCTTCCTGTCGCTGGCCCACGACGACGCGGTGGTTGCAGCAACCGTGCAGGCGGCGGAGGCGGCGCTGAAGGCATGATATAAGAGCGTCGCTTCCTTTCGGCATCCAAAGCGGCGCCGGGGTCCACGCTGGATCACGGGCAGGGTTGGCCGGCCGCGAATTCCTGTCTGACGCGTGTGGGCACCGGCGGACGGGAAGCGCACCCCACCCCCTCGGTGCCGAAGGCGACAACGCTCCAGCCGCCGTTCGTCAGACGGGCATAACCGTAGCCGCCCTGGAGGCTGTTCTTGGCCGCCGCCGTGGGACGAATGGTGAAGTAGGCCCAGGTCTGGTCCGCCGTCGCCACTGTGGCTGCCGCCTGGTAGTTGGTCGCCGGTATACCCTGCTGGTCCTGGTACACCTGGATAGCGTCGTAGAGGGCTCCAAGCGGCCCGCCATGCGGTGTCATGATGGCCGTCGCCGTTCCGGAACCGGGCACGCTGGCGGCGGACGTCTCCGCACCGGGGTCAGCCCCCTCGAACGTCCCGACAATGCTGGCGGTGGATGCCAGGGCCTCGGCGTACGCTCGGTGATACTCGCTGTAGCCGGGCCAGGCGGGATCGAAGGCCATCAGAAGGTCCTGGACATACAACTCGAAGATTTGGGTGTGCTCCCTGAGGGCTACCTGGAGCAGTGCTGGCAGCGGCCCCGTCCTTGGGCTGTTTGGTCCGATCTTGAGGTCTGCAGCCGCCGACACGTTGGGTGCCGGATCGGAGGCGGCGAGGGTCTGCTCCTCAAGCGGCACCTTCCCGGAATACATGCTGAACAGGTTGCACCAATCGGCGTTGGGGCAAGGCGTCCGGTTATTGATCGCCGTGACGTCATCAGCGGCGAGGCCCTGGTTCCCGAAGCCGATACCTTCAGCCACAGCCTGCTTGGTGTTGACCATGGCGAGGGTCGCCTTGCCCTGGTTAGGATTGATGGCGATCATGAGCTGCACCGAAGAATGCAGCGATCCCTCGAAGGCGATGAGCCGCTGGTTATAGGGGGCCCAGTCCGTCTGGAGTCCGGCCTTGTCCCACTGGTCGGTACACGCTTTGGAAGCTTCCCCCGTCACGAAGTCCTCTGCGCCCAGTCCGAGGCCGAAACGCAGGTAGCCGACGTGACGGTCGGGCGTAAAATGGCTGACCGCCGCGGCGATGAAGGCTTCCCAGTTCTTCTCGTAGCCCGGCTGCCAGAAGACGGGTGTCGGCCTCCCGGAGGGCCCGCAGTCGATGGTCGTCACCTGCTTCATCACGTAGCTCGGCGTCGCCGTCTGCGGTCCCGCGCCCTCGGCCGCCCCGACGAAAACCAGGTTGACCACTTTGCCGGCCTGCTCCCAGGGAGCAATCTGGGCGGCAATGGCACTCCAATCGTAGCGGGGAGCCGCCCCCGGTCCATGGTCCACCGTCGCCCAATCGACGGTGAAATTTGCCCCACAGACGTCGGGGTTCGGCAGGAGATATTGCCGGACGGCGTCGGCCGCTCCCAGGTCCGTGTCCACGATGACGAACATCCCGTGTACCGCCGTTGAGTCGGCAACCTTGGGATCCGGGTTCGTCCCCTGGCCGCACGTCACGTTCGGTGCCGTGACGGCCTTCCCTGCCGTCGGCGGGGGAGTTGGGACGACGGTGTTACCGGACGCGGATGTACTCTCCGACCTCCGAGTGCTGACGGTAGTCGCCACCTCCATGGACTGATCGGCGGTGGGGCGGTTGTCAGTCACCACGGCCGGGGTCGCCTGGCTGGTGGTCCTTTCCTTGGCCCGGGACGCCAGACTGACCGCCGTCGTGCTGGCCTGACTGGGTGCAACCGTCACGGTCGCCCGGATAGGCGGAGGGACCGTCGAGGCACCCTGGCTGACGGCCGCCGCCGTCGAACTGGCTCGGCTGCTGAGCGAGGAAACGGCGGTGGCATTGCTCCCTCCGCACGAGGCCAACAATATGCTCAAGCTCACCAGAAAAACAAGTGCGGCGGGGCGACGACGGTGTTCCCGTGACGTAGCGCCGCCTGGCGCTCCGCGGGCGACGATAACGTTGGCGGCCATGACCGGGAACCCTCCTCAACGGCGCCAAGGCGCTCGATCAACGTAGCAAGCATAATACACGCTGTGAATCGCCGGACGGTCGCCCATCCGGCTGGCGCCGCCACCCAGTACCATTGCCGGCATTGGGGTGGAGCGATGCAGGAGGAGACATGGCGGGCGAACGGCTGACTGATAAGGTGGCGATCGTCACCGGCGGCGGGTCGGGGATGGGCGCGGCAACGGCCAGGGCGCTCGCGCGGGAGGGCGCGCACGTTGCCGTCGCCGACATCAACCGTTCGGCGGCCGAGACGATCGCCGCCGAGATCGCCTCGGCAGGTGGGCAGGCGATAGCGGTGCCGGTCGATGTCGCCCGGCCGGCGGAGGCACGTCGGATGGTCGAGGCGGTTATCCAGCGCTGGGGAACCGTCCACATCCTCACATGCATCGCGGGCGTCTTGCGGACCTCCGCGGTACAAGACATCGGCGAAGAGGAATGGGATCTGGTCCTCGGCGTCAACCTCAAGGGCGTGTTCTGCTGCGCCCAGGCGGTGCTGCCGGCCATGCGCGCCCAGCGTTCAGGAAAGATCGTGATCCTGGCCTCCCTGGCCGGGCGGGCGACGAGCACGTTGGGCGGCGCCCACTACACCGCCTCCAAGGCGGGCGTGCTGGGGCTCATGCGGCACCTCGCCCGTGAGCTGGCCCCCGATGGCATCCACGTCAACGCCATCAATCCCGGCATCATCGACACGCCGATGGTGCGCGCCCACACCAGCCCGGAGCACCTGCAACGGGTCGTCGCCGGCATTCCCTTCCAGCGGATGGGCCGCCCGGAGGAGGTGGCCGACCTCGTCGTCTTCCTGGCGTCGGACGAGTCGTCCTACATCACCGGCGCCGCGATCGACATCCACGGCGGCGAGCTCATTATTTAGGTTTCCTCATTGGCGGCAGGATGCCGCGTCAACCTAACTGGATGCGATCTTTATTTCGGGCAAGCCACACATCGAAAGTTTGCAGCGCCGGGTTCAGCGCGCGAGCGACCGCCACGGGGCGGGCGGCACAGAATTCGTCCGCGAAGTCGCGGTAGAACTGGAACATGTTCCCGAGGTCATCGGCGCCGGGGAACCCGAAGCTCCTATAGATCTCCGGTGGCACTGCCTGATAGCGGACCTCCTGGCCCAGCGCCCTGGTGAACGCGGCGGCGATTTCCGTGCCGGTCAGGTGATCGCTGGCGATACCGACCCGTTTGCCGATGTAGTCACGGCCCGCCTTGAAGGCGCCGTAGGCGCATTTGCCGATGTCCTCGGCGGCAATGCCGGCGAGCTTCTCGTCGCCCATCGGCAAGGTGAGCGTCGGCGTGCCGTCCGGTCCACGCTTGGGGCCCATGTTGGTGATGAAATTGTCCCAGTAGAAGGAGGCGAGCAGGAACGTGGTCGGCACCCCGGCGTCGACGAAGAAGTGGTCGGCCTCCCCCTTGGCGTCGAAGTGCGGCACCTTGTACTTCCCCATCAGGGTGGGCATGCGATCGTCGGTGAGCGGTATCCATTGGCGGGTGTCCTCGAGGGTGGACCAGATGGCGTGCGCGATGCCGGCCTCCTTCGCCGCCGTCGCCATGGCCTTGGCGTGGGCGAGTTCCTTTTCCGGCGAGAGGTGCGCCCAATAGAAGGTGACGCAGTAGACGCCGTAAGCATCGGCGAGAGCCTCTTTCAGACTGGCGGGGTCATCGAGGTCGGCCGCGACCATCTCCGCGCCGAGTTTTGCCAGCGCCTTGGCCCGGTCGGACTTGACGTCCCTCGTGATGGCTCGGGCCACGAAGCCGCCGCTCGGGTCGTCCAGGATCGCCCGGACCACGCCGCCGCCCTGAGCGCCGGTGGCGCCCATCACCGCGATGATCTTTGGTTCAGCCATGCCCATTCTCCTTTGCGAATCGAAATAACGCCTGCGGCGTCCTGCCGAGGATTTGCTCGCAGTCTGCCGCGTCGAGCGAGGGCAATTCCTCGCGCACATAGCGCAGCGCCTGCTCCAGCGGCACCAGGCGCGCGCCGTTAGGGTAGCCGGTCCCCCAGAGCATCCGTCCGGCGCCGAACGCCTCCCGCAACGCGGCGACAAAGGGGAAGGTGTCCGGCCAGGGATAGGCCTGGTTGGAGGCGATCTGGTAATCGCCGATCTTCAGCCAGACCAGCGGATGCCGGGCCAGATCGAGCACCGGCCGGAAACTCGGATAGGGCGGCGCTTCCTCGACATCGGGCTTGCCCAGGTGATCGACTATCACCCGCACGTCCGGGTGGCGCTGGAGCATGCGATCCAGGGCGGGCGCGTGGCGAGGCAGCATATGGAACTGGAGGATGGCCCCGGTATCCGCCGCCGTGTCCCAGAGGGCATCGTGCGCGGGGCTGTCGATCCAGCAGCGCTCGTCCGGATAGTAGAGCGGATGGAGCCGGACGCCGGAGAGGCCGCGCGCCATCCAGCCCCGCAACGCTGCCGCGTTGTCGGGATCCAGAGGGTCCACCAGGCCGATGGCCTTGAAGCGACCGGGATACCGCTCCAGGCACTCCACCATGTAGGTGTTGTCCCAGCCGAAGGCGCTGGATTGGACGAGGACGCAGTGGTCGATGCCGTAGGCGGCCATATCCTCGAGCAGCCATTCCACCGGCGCCGCCTGTTTGGGCGGGCGCACCCTGGCCTCCGGTGCCGGCCGGTGCCGCTCGTCCAGCGCCCAGACGTGGACATGCGTGTCGATCAGCACGGCGGCCCCCCCTCCTGCAATGTACCTCGCCGGGCGAGCATCGTTACGGCGGTGCCCTCGCGCGCGACTATGGTACAGCAAAGCAGACCGTCACCGCTCACGGGAAGAGGCGGTCACGCCGGTTGCGACGTGACCGTGATCGAATGAGGAGGGCGGTTGGCTAGGCCGGCACCGGCGCCGCGGCGATGAACTGCTCCACCATGTCGCGGGCCACGTCGTCGTGGTACTGCACGGCCGGCGACTTCATGAAGTAGGCGGAGGGGCCTTCCAGGGCGCCGGCGATGCCGCGATCGCGGGCGGTCTTGATGCAGCGCACCGCGTCGATGACGATGCCGGCGGAGTTGGGCGAGTCCCACACTTCCAGCTTCAGCTCGATGTTCAGCGGCACGTCGCCGAAGGTGCGCCCCTGCATGGTGATATAGGCCCACTTGCGATCGGTCAGCCAGGGCACGTAGTCGGACGGGCCGATGTAGACGTTGTCGGGGTCCAGCTCCTCGTCCAACTGGGAGGTGACGGCCTGCGTCTTCGACTGCTTCTTCGATTGCAGGCGGTCGCGCTCCAGCATGTTCAGGAAGTCGGTGTTGCCGCCGACGTTCAACTGGCTGGTGCGTTCGAGTTGCACGCCGCGATCCTGGAAGAGCCGGGTCAGGACCCGGTGGGTGATGGTGGCGCCGACCTGGCTCTTGATGTCGTCGCCGATGATCGGCAGCCCGGCCGCCTCGAAGCGGCGGCGCCACTCCGGCGTGCCGGCGATGAAGACGGGGATGCAGTTGACGACGCCGACGCCGGCCTGCAGGGCCTGCTCCATGTACCAGCGGGTCGCCTGCTCGCTGCCGACGGGCAGGTAGTTCACCAGCACGTCGGCCCGGGAGGCGCGCAAGACGGCGGCGACGTCGGCGGGCGCCGTGCCGTTGACGTGGATCAGGTCGCGCGTATAGCGGCCGATGCCATCGAAGGTCGGCCCGGCCTGCACCTGGACGCCGAGCCGGGGCACGTCGCAGAAGCGGTAGGTGTTGTTGGGGGCGGCGTAGATCGCGTCGCCGAGGTCGCGGCCGACCTTCTGGTCGTTGACGTCGAAGGCGGCGACGAACTCGATGTCGCGCACGTGGTAGTCGCCCAGCCGGACGTGCATCAGGCCCGGCACGCGCGCGTCGTCGGCGGTGTCGCGGTAGTAGTGGACGCCCTGGATCAGGGAAGAAGCGCAGTTGCCGACGCCGACGACGGCAACGCGAACGGGATTACTCGGCACGGATGGTATTCTCCTCTTGTGTCTACTCGTGTAGATACGGGATGGTACCGCCGAAGGGGGCGCTACGTCAAGCATGAAGCACGACAACGCGAAGGCAAGTGGTCCCTGGCATGGCCGCGCCACACGGGACGACGTCGCCGCCCGGGCTGGCGTCTCCTCCGCCACGGTGTCCTACGTCGTCAACAACGGTCCGCGCCCGGTCGCGCCGGAGACGCGGGTGCGTGTGCTGGCCGCCATTGCCGAGTTGGGCTACCACCCGGATAACATCGCCCGCAGCCTGCGTGTGCGCCAGACCCACGTGCTCGGCCTCGTCGTGCCGGACAGCGCCAACCTCTTCTTCGCGGAGCTGGCGCGGCGGCTGGAGCGCCAGGCCGGCGAACACGGCTACAGTCTCCTGCTTTGCAACTCTCAGGAGGACGTGGAGCGGGAGGCGACGCACCTTTCCGTGCTGCGCAACCAACGCGTCGACGGCATCATCCTCGTGGCGGCCGATGCCACCGGCATGAGCGTCCCGACCGACCTCGACGGCATCCCCGTGGTCGCGCTGGATCGCGTGCCGCCCGACTGGGGCGGCGATAGCGTGCGCACTGACGCCCGCCGCGGCGGGGCGCTGGCGGTGGAGCACCTGCTCGGTCTGGGCCATCGCCGCATCGGCTTCATCCATGGCCCGAGGCGGCTGGCGCACGCCCAGGAGCGACTGGAAGGCGGCCTGGGGGCGCTCCGTGCGGCGGGGATTGTGCCGCCACCGGAGTGGCAGCGCCCCAGCGGCTTCGATTTTGCCGGCGGCCGGGAGGCGGCCCGCGCCCTGCTGGCCCTGCCCATGCAGCCGACCGCACTCTGCTGCAGCAACGACGCCATGGCCGTGGGCGCCCTGGCCGGCCTGCACGCGCTCGGTCTGCGTGTCCCCGATGACGTCTCGGTCACCGGTTTCGACGACGTGCCGCTCGCCCAATTCGCCATCCCGGCGCTGACCACCGTCACCCAGCCCTACGACGCCATGGCCGCCACCGCGCTGACAACCTTGCTCGAACGCGTCGCCGAGGCGTCCGCCGGCCGCCCGCCCGGGTCCCCACGCTGCCGGACGCTGGACATCGGGGTAGTGGTGCGAGGCTCAACGGGCCCCGCGCGGCAAGACGACCACGAACACCATGAAGAGCACGGCCACGACGATAATCGTGATCAGGAAAACCGCCACCAGGGCGTATGAGATCAGACGTTCCCGCCGTGTCGGCTCCTCGACCTTCAATCGGCGGTACCGCTCCTGCACCGACTGCACGGAACGCTCGTCCGGCGCGGGCGCCACGCCGATCTCCTTTCACTTCCCGCATCAGTGTACGCCGGACATGCGATTCGCGACAGCGCGCCGTGTCCCGCCGGTGACGCCGCCGGGCGCGTGGTAGGATGCTGACCGGAGCAGTAGCACACGGACGGGAGGCAGCGATGCGCGACCGGCGGAGTGTGGCCCTGGCGCCTTCCCCGGTGGTTTGGCCGCCGGACGACACCGAGGAGAGCGTCTTGGGCACGAGCCTGCATCAGACGACGATCACCAACCTCCGGTTGGGCATCAACGAAGCGGCAGCGATCGCCACGCCGGACGGTTCCCCGCTCCTCTGGCAGGCCGGCGGCCAGACGATGATCCGCAACTTTCGCCGCCCGGACGACAGTGACTACACGACGCTGCCCGACATCTTCGTCTATCGTCGGTCGTGGGACGACGCCCGCGGCTCGTTGAGCCTGGCGGTCGATGGCCCGCCGGTCTTGATAATCGAGGTGTTGAGCGACGCCACCGCCGAGAGCAACCTGGACATGGAGCGGGGCAAAGGGTATAGCTACGCACGGGCGGGCGTGCGCGAGTACCTGATCCTCGATCCGATGTATGCCGAGTTGCCGACCGGCGGGCAGAGCTGGCGGCTGGTTGACGGCGTCTATCGGCCATGGCCACCAGACGCCCGCGGGCGATGGGCAAGTGCCGAACTGCCGCTTCTCTTCGGGTTGGAAGGCGCGCGGGCGGTGGTTGAAACCTCCGATGGACGCCGGCTGCTCCGCGAAGGGGAGGTCGAACGCACTTTGCTCGGTGCCGAGCGCACGCTGCGCGACCGCGAGCGCCAACTGGAACTTCAGGAGCGGCGGGAGCAGGCTCACCTGGACGAGATAGCCCGGCTTCGCCGCCGTTTAGAGGAGCTTGAGCGCGAACGGTAGCGCAGCTCCTCTTCGACACGTCTTGCGCGGCGCATCCCGCCCGGTTCCCCATCGGTGCGGGCCTTCCATCGTCCCGGCAACCGAGTACCATTGCCTGGATTGCAGGAAAGGGACGGTACGGCGTGAAGATCACCGATGTGCAGACCTTCCCCGTCTGGGGCGGGGCGCGGAACTTCTTGTTTGTCGTCATCGATACCGATGAAGGCATCTCCGGCGTGGGCGAGGCGGGGCTGACCTCGCGGGAGCTGGCGGTCGTCGGCGCGATCGAGCACTTCAAGCCCTTGCTGGTCGGCCAGGACCCGGGCCGCATCGAGCACATCTGGCAGGTGCTCTCGCGCGGCGGCTTCTTCCCCGCCGGCAAGATCGTGGGCAGCGCCCTCTCCGCCATCGACATCGCACTGTGGGACATCCAGGGCAAGCGCTTCGGCGTGCCGGTGTATCAACTGCTGGGCGGGCTGGTGCGCGACCGCGTCGTGTGCTATCCGCACAACGGCGGGCGCACGCCGGAAGAGCTGGCGGAGA